>CAIVZW010000835.1 GCA_903910495.1 uncultured beta proteobacterium | reverse complement strand
GCCACGGCACCGCGGCAATCAGCGCAAAGCCGATCAGGAGCGAGATCATGTAACCGACGAGGGGTTTCATTCCTTCATCGGGATCCACCTTGGCGATGGACGTGGTGAAATAGTACCCTAGGCCAACCGGCGGACAGAACAGCCCGATGCCCATCGCCAGGATGACCACGATAGCATAGTGCTCCTCGTGGATGTGCATCGTCGCAGCGATCGGGAAACTCCCCGGCTTCCGGCAGCAAGATATCGAGCACTTTGACGTCGCCCAATTTGCCGTCGGAGCTGTGGATGAAGGTCGAGATGTTGCCGCGCAGGTCGAGCAGGTGTTACTGTCGACGAGGTTGACAAGGCTGCGAGATCGATCATCCACACAGCGGGTTATGAGGAGAGTTTTCCTCACGTCACAGACCACGGTATCGGGTGGCGTTATCACGAGCCGTCGCCATTGATCTGCCTAAAGGGTGACGCTGTCTTGGAGGCGGGAATGACGCATACGGTTGAGCCGGGAATTTACCATCCAAGCATCGGTGTGTTTCGGATAGATGACGATGTTTTGGTCCCAGATTGTCCATTAGGAGAAATTTAGAGCGAAAATCCGTTCGTGGTGAGCTTGTCCCCCCAGGGGATTTCCTTCGGGGCATCGAACCATGAACGGCCCTTCGACAGGCTCAGGGCGAACGGGGTTTTGGGCTGATGGAAAATCTGGGTTGATAACACAGGAAGGCACTGAAGTGCTCGGATATTTTGGATATTTTGATAGGGATTTGCCATGAGATACGCTCTTGAAGGAAAAGTCGCAGTAGTTACGGGGGGAGGAGGAGCAATTTGCGGCGAGATTGCGGCGAATCTTGCCTTGGAAGGCGTCAGGGTTGCCGTGTGCGATCTCTCTCTGGATAACGCGAAGCGCAAGGTGGATGCTATTGTCGCTGCCAAGGGTGTTGCGATGGCCGTCGAGTGCGATGTCACTTCCAAAGGGAGCGTTGCATCTGCAATAGAGATGGTTGTCGCCAAATTCGGCACAGTGGATATGCTCGTTAACGGAGCGGGCGGTAGCCGCAAGGAATGCACTACATCACCCGAACTGGAGTTCTTTGATATAGCTCCGGAAGCTTTGACCAGCACGGTTGCGCTTAATTATATGGGCTCGGTGATTCCATCGCAGATAGTCGGACGCATCTTCGCGGAAAAGAAGTCTGGGGTTGTTCTCAATATAGCGTCGATTGCAGGCATAAGTCCGCTCACCCGGGCTATCGGATACTCGAACGGCAAGGCTGCCGTCATCAGCTTCACCCAGTGGTTGGCGGTTCACATGGCGCAGAACTATGCGCCGACCATTCGGGTAAACGCGATTGCTCCCGGATTCATGCTCACCGATCAGAACAGATTCCTCCTTGTCGACGAGAAGACCGGTGTGATGACTGAAAGAGCTCAGAAGATACTCGCAAACGTTCCGATGAGTCGCTACGGCAACCCTGAGGAGATCGTTGGGGCGGCGCTTTGGCTTCTGTCGGATGCTGCAAGCTTTGTGACCGGGGCGGTTGTGCCTGTGGATGGCGGATATACCGCCTTCTCCGGCGTATAGATGAAAGGTAATAGAACGAATGCTGGTGTCCTCGGTGCCCTCGGCCATGGGTCAGGTCAAAGGGGGCAAGCTGCGCCCGCTGGCCGTAACTTCGGCCAAGCGCAGTTCCTCGCTGCCCGATGTGCCCACTGTGGCGGAGTTGGGCTACAAGGGTTTCGACGTCAGCACCTGGTACGGCCTGCTGGTTCCCGCCGGCACCCCCGCACACGTTGTGAGCACGCTCAATACCGAAGTCAACAAGCTTCTGGTCAACCCCGAGGTAAGAGCCACGATCAACGCCCAGGGTGCCGAACCCGAAGCCATGACACCAGCGAACTTCGCCTCCATGCTCAAGGCCGACTACGTCAAATGGAAGGAAATAGTAGAAACATCAGGAGCCAAAATTGACTGAACCCGTTGTGCGGCTTAACCGGCAGTGTGCCACTCGGACAGGACATCGATAGCTCCAGATTTTCCTATGCTTTGGTCATCACGGGAGGTGCGCGTATAAACCGCGCATCGTTCCGCTTTGGCAGTCTCGGGCGGTGGTTTCAGCCGATGACTTGCCTGTCGACGATCCTGTTGCAGATTCACACTCTTCGACCAATGCGGGCGTCAGCTCATCGATAACCCTGTGACCAATCTGGGTTAAAAACACGACTTGATCCAACATCGAGCCACAACCTGCGGCTTATTCAGTTCTTTGAAAATGGCACGAACCACAGAAGACTGATGGTATGAACAAAGATCCGATTTCAACGAAATTGACAAATGGTTGCGAAAAATTACCGAAAGACGGCAGATGTGCATTCAGCATTCGAAAGCATCAGTTCTGTTAGGTGATACTTCATTACATCGCTAACTCTACAGCGCCGGACTGTGCGATTTCCTGTGTTACTTGCATTACCGTACGGCACGCGAGAGTCAATTCGCCATGGGGCGACATGGCGATGGCAATGTGGCGGGACACGACGGGATCAATTATCTTCGAAGACTGGAGATTGCAATACCTAGACGCAGCGGTTATCGCATAAGGCCCCAACAATGCATACATGCCACCATCCGCAATGATATGTGTTTGCAGACTCAATGAGTCTGCTTCAACCACTATATTGAGCGAAACACCACGCTCGGCGCTGAGTTGATCAAGCTTGTCACGCCAGCTGTTGGGGCGACAGAACGTTACGAGCGGAAGATTGTGAAGAATTGAAAATGGAACCGTTGGTTGCGCAGTGAGTTGATCGCCCGCAGCACCAACGAGATAGGTTGCTGCTTCGACAAGATAAATATCACCATTCTTTGGTGTCGGACTGTTCCGGAACAAGATGGCAAGATCGACACTACCATTTTCGAGCCAAATCTCAAGCTGAGCGCCCTGGCCTTCTCGGACGCTCAACTGAACCAGCGGATAGTGCTCCCTGAGACGGTAATAGAGTGTACTAACCAGAGGATGTGCGGTTGACGGCAGAATCCCGATGCGTACCGTGCCGATCGGCTTGCCCGCCGTGGTGTGCATATCATTCGCCAACTGTTCGGTGATTGCTAGCCAAGCACGTACCTTGGGCGCCATGCGCTGTCCCAACTCGGTTAGCACCACCCCCCGCCCAGTACGCTGAAACAGCCGTCCTCCACACTCACTTTCGAGATCGCCGATCTGCCGGCTGATATGCGGCTGGCTTGTTCCACGGGCAGCCGCTACTTTGCTCAAGCTGCCAAGTTCTGCGGCGTCAATGAAGAGCTTCCAAGCAGCGTATTCCATGATTTCTCCCAGCGATTAGAGATGCCTAAAAAGTATAGCTGAAATACCTGATTTGCGTCTTCCGGCATGATTAATGGGTTCCTATACTGCAATTCATGCACGTTGTCTGACCTTGAGGTTTACAGAGCACTCGGCAGCTACGGGCTCTCCTTGGCAAGGTGTTTTCGACCCAAGGTGACCACACAACATCTTGAAAGGAAATGACATGAAGAACATCAACATTGACCTCAGAGGTATCAATCCAGCGCCTGTTACTCCGTTCACCCGCGATGGTGCCGTTGACTATGCGGCCATTAAGCGTATTGGTTCCTGGCTCGGCAGCATCGACGGCATAAAGAGCTTCACCGTTCTCGGTCACGCAGGTGAGGGCACGTTCTGCGATCGTGACGAACAGGCCAAGGTGATCGAAGCTTTCGTTGCGTCGACAGACGGTCGTATCCCGGTTATTGCCGGCATCACGCTGGAAGGTACCGCAGTTGCCGCTGAAGAAGCGAAGCGCGCGGTCAAGGCTGGAGCTTCGGCCGGCCTGCTGTATCCGTCGCACGGTTTTCTGCGTTTCGGATTCCAGGATGGCGCACCGCAAGACCGTTACCGACAGGTTTACGAAGCCAGCGGCCTGCCGCTGGTTCTCTTCCAGTATCCGGATGTAACCAAAGCCTCGTACAACCTTCAGACCTTGATCGATATTGCTTCGCAACCGGGTGTGTTCGCCATGAAGAACGGCGTGCGCAACATGCGTAGATGGTATACGGAGATTCCCGCGATTCGTAAGGCGGTTCCCGAACTGCAGATCCTTTCCTGCCATGATGAATATCTGCTGCCAACCATGTTCGACGTCGACGGCTTGTTGGTGGGCTATGGATGTATCGCTCCTGAGCCGCTCGTCGAGTTACTCAAGGCGGGCAAGGCCAAGGATTATCCGACCGCTCATGCTATCCACGAACGGTTGATGCCGGTAACCAAGTGCGTCTATCACCGCGGCTCACACATGGAAGGCACCGTAGCGCTCAAGCACGCCCTCGTCACGCGCGGCATCCTTGAACATGCAACCGTTCGGTCGCCATTGTTGCCTTTGCCTGCGGGTGCGGATGTCGAAATCGCCAATGCCATGAAAGCTGCCGGGCTCGGCAAGGTTGCCTGATCGAAACAGGTCTAATCGGTGTCCGCCAAGTCCCTAATCGAGAAATACCACAACAGGGGGCCATGGAGAAACCGATAAGCGGCGGAACGAAATTTCGTTCCGCCGCAACAACCAAGGGGACTGGTGAAATTCCGCAGTAATTCGATATCAAGAATGTCCAGTAGCCGAGGGGAGGCAGCGCGCACTTGATCACTTATGAGAACAACCCGGAAAAGATCACGACGCCCTGAGTACTCGTCAGGCCTACGCAATAATAGCCAGGAGGAATCAACATTATGACAACCCAAGTTATTGATGGTACTGCACACCGCGCCGCCAACGCTGAGATTGTAGCCCGCCTCGAGCGGCTTCCGGTCACCCGCCGTTTGCTCCTGATCCGCATCATCATTGGCATCGCCACTTTCTTTGACGCCTACACGGTGCTGTGCATCGCTTTTGCAATGCCCAGCCTTGTTTCCGAATGGAAACTATCGCCCGCTGAAGTCGGATTCATTATCTCGGCGGGTTACGTCGGCCAGCTTTTCGGTGCAGTAATCTTCGGATCTCTGGCCGAGAAATTCGGACGCTTGAAAGTCCTCTTTTTCACAATCGTTCTGTTCGTCTCGATGGATATTGCCTGCCTGTTCGCTTGGAGCGGACTATCCATGATGATATTCCGCTTCCTGCAAGGAATCGGTACCGGTGGCGAAGTGCCGGTAGCAAGCGCCTATATCAACGAGTTCATCGGGGCGCACAAACGCGGCCGCTTCTTCCTGCTCTACGAGGTGATCTTCCCGATCGGCCTGATGTTCGCCGGCATGGCAGGATTCTTCCTGGTGCCAATTTACGGTTGGAAAGCGATGTTCGTCGTCGGCCTAGTTCCGTCCATACTGGTCCTTCCGCTACGCTTGTTAATGCCGGAATCGCCGCGCTGGCTGGCCTCCAAGGGGCGTATTGAGGAAGCCGACAAAGTCGTGAAAATGCTCGAAAACGACGCAACGAAGCACGGCCTTGCCCTGCCCGAGCCGGTAGTGCGCCCAATCGACCCCAGGGCGACCGCCAAGTCCGACTGGCGAGAACTGTTCCAGGGAATCTACCTGAAGCGGACCTTCACGATCTGGGGGCTATGGGTATGCGTCTATCTAATCAACAATGGCATGATTACCTGGCTACCGACACTCTATCGGACGGTGTTCAAGCTCCCGCTGCAAACCAGTCTCGCATACGGCTGGATTACATCGGGCGTCGGGGTCATCGCCTCGATCATTTGCGCCCTGCTGATCGACAAGGTCGGCCGCAAGCCCTGGTACGCGGGGGCATTCCTGCTCGCCATGGTGCCTTTGCTGTCGCTAACTGTCCTCGGTGCTACGTCAGCTATCCAAGTGGTGATCCTGGCAACAATCGCCTACGCGATCCTGCAGACCATCGCGTTCTCACTCTATCTCTACTCAGCCGAGCTCTATCCAACTCGCCTGCGCGCATTAGGGACCGGTTTCGGCAGCGCTTGGCTTAGGGGAGGATCTGCGGTTGGTCCAATTCTGGTCGGCTATATCGTCGGTGACTTCGGAATCCAGTACGTGTTCTCGGCTTTTGCCGCAGTCGCTCTGGTCGGTGGTCTCGTGACCCTGTTCTTCGCGATCGAGACCAAGGGCAGAGTGCTTGAGGAGCTGTCGCCTTGAGCAACAACCTTCGGTCCCGTTTGTTCAAGGCTTGCTTGACTCGGTTAACCGTCGTTAGATTTCTGGGAGTCACCGACCGTGGACGGCCCTGAGTTGCCTGATGACGTTGGCTGGCGGCTTGCTGATCACCTTGCTGCCATTCGGATGTGCTTGGATGCTTATCTCTAGCCCAACCGAGGCTGCTGTCGGCACCTAGAAATCCTATCACCGATCAAGATTCATAACAGTGCATGATCAAATATTGAATCCAACCTGCGTTTTTTCCACCAATAAGGTCTCTCAAACCAGCGCGCCCAAATGGCATAATTAGATGGTTCGGTATCGCAAGACATGAGTTATGACTGCTCAAATCTTCCGTAAGGCCACAGACGTGCGTTCAGAACCTGGAAACATCAACTCTGTTTGATAAGATTCAAGTGCGTCGCCAACTCTGCGGCACCGGACTGTGCAATTTCCCGTATCACCTGCATTACTGTTCGGCACGCAGGTGTTAATTGCCCGTGGCGAGACATTGCCAAGGCAACGTAGCGAGCTATTGTTGGATCAACTAATCTTGATGATTGCAGCAGGCAGAACTTTGATGATGCTGCAATGGCATATGGCGCCAAAAGCGCATATATGCCGCCATCGGCCACGATATGAGTCTGCATACTAATGGAGTCTGCCTCCATAGCAACATTCAACGAAATCACGTACTCAATGCTTAGTTCCTCAAGGCGATTACGCCAATTACTGGGACGACAGAAGGTTACAAGCGGAAGATTGTGTAATGCGGAAAACGCCACCGTTGGATTGGCGGTCAACGGATCACCCGCAGCACTAACAAGATAGGTAGAAGTCTCGGCGAGGTAAGTGTCGCCATTTCTTGGCGTTGGGTTCGTTCGATAAAGAATCGCCAAGTCGACACTACCATCATCCAACCACGTCTCAAGTTGCGCCCCTTGTCCTTCACGTACCGTTAACTGAATGAGCGGGTATCGATCCCTGAGTTGGTGATATAGAGCTGTTACGAGAGGATGTGCGGTTGACGACAGGCTGCCTATCCGTACCGTACCAATTGGCGTTCCTGCGGACGTGCGAATATCACTTGCAACTTGTTCCGTGCAGGCCAGCCAGGCTCTAATTTTCGGAACTATTCGTTGTCCCAACTCTGTAAGTACGACCCCTCGTCCAGTGCGCTGGAACAGACGCCCCCCACACTCATTTTCAAGTTCGCCTATCTGACGGCTGACATGCGATTGGCTCGTTCTATAAGCTGTCGCGACTTTGCTCAGGCTACCTCGCTCTACTGCGTCCAAAAACAACTTCCAAGCTGAGTAATCCACCGATTTCCCTCTTTAAGCGATGTCAAATATGCAAGTCTGAAATGCTAATTTTGCACATTCAAGTATAGCCCAGTGTTGCCTATACTGCCTCCCATGCACGCGACTCGACATTACGAGCTGTTGAAAATCCGCTGCGCGGCATCTTGCAAGGTCACACATCCTAAGGCTTGCCAGGCCACAGGACTCGTTAGGTTGCAGCAATAACTATCAGGAGGATCAAGGTTATGACAACCCATGTTGCCGGTAGTGCGGCACACAACACTGCCAATGCTGAGCTCGTCGCCCGCATTGAGCGACTCCCGGTCACTCGCCGGCTACAACTCATCCGAGTGATTGTCGGTGTCGCCACCTTCTTTGACGCTTACACCGTGCTGGCCATCGCCTTTGCAATGCCCAGCCTCGTATCCGAGTGGAAGTTATCGCCGGCCGAGGTTGGTTTGATAATTTCCGCCGGTTATGTCGGCCAACTCATCGGTGCGGTGTTCTTCGGGTCGCTGGCCGAGAAGATTGGCCGCTTGAAAGTTCTCCTTTTCACCATCGTGTTGTTCGTGTCGATGGATATCGCATGTTTGCTTGCCTGGAGCGGTACCTCCATGATGGTGTTCCGCTTCCTCCAGGGAATCGGAACCGGTGGCGAGGTGCCGGTGGCGAGCGCCTACATCAACGAGTTCATCGGAGCTAAGAAGCGCGGTCGCTTCTTCCTGCTCTACGAAGTGATCTTCCCGATCGGCCTGATGTTCGCCGGCATGGCAGGCTACTTCCTGGTGCCAATTTACGGCTGGAAAGCGATGTTCATCGTTGGTTTGATTCCATCGGTACTGGCCATTCCGCTACGCTGGATGATGCCTGAATCGCCGCGCTGGCTAGCTTCCAAGGGCCGTATCGCGGAAGCCGAGGCTGTTGTGAAAAAACTCGAGGATGATGCGATAAAGCACGGACTTGAACTGCCAGACCCCGTAGTGCGCCCGATCGACCCTAGGGCGACCGCCCGCTCCGACTGGCGCGAACTGTTCAAGGGCATTTACCTGAAGCGAACCTTGACGATCTGGAGCTTGTGGGTGTGCGTCTATCTGGTCAACAACGGCATGATCACCTGGTTGCCCACGCTCTACAAAACGGTGTTCAAACTACCGTTGCAGACGAGCCTCGCCTATGGCTGGACCACCTCGGCCGTCGGTGTCGTTGCTTCGATCATTTGCGCCCTGTTAATCGACAAGGTCGGCCGCAAGGCCTGGTATGCGGTGGCGTTCCTGTTCGCGACGGTGCCGCTCCTAACGCTCTCCTGGCTCGGCGCAACAACGGCCATCCAGGTGGTAATCTTTGCGACTGCCACTTACGCGGCACTGCAGACTATTGCGTTCTCGCTCTATCTCTACTCGGCCGAACTCTATCCGACCCGTCTGCGCGCCATTGGCACTGGTTTCGGCAGTGCCTGGCTCCGGGCAGGATCGTCGGTCGGCCCGATTCTGGTCGGCTATATCGTAGGCGACTTCGGCATCCGGTATGTGTTCGCGGCCTTTGCCGCTGTCGCGCTTGTCGGCGGCCTGGTGACACTGGTTTTCGCGATCGAAACCAAAGGCAAAGTTCTCGAAGAACTCTCGCCCTGACCATCTGCCCGTCCTGTCTGCTCGCAGGCTATCGCATCTGCTGACAGGACGGAACCGAGATTGGATCGTAGTTGCTGCTCGATCCCGACACTAGTTGCACCAACGGTGGTCGGTTTCGTTAAAGGCCGGAAAGCTGTTTCTCTCCGTCACAACGAACGATCTGGCAGCTCATACCAAGCGGAAGAAACTCGGCTGCAACAATAGGCCGGTGAATTTGTTATGCGCATTTTGATATAAAAGGATTGGAAATGACACAACAACGAATCGGCATCATCATGAATGGTATAACCGGTCGGATGGGCATGAACCAGCATCTGGTCCGCTCGATCGTCGAAATCCGCAAGCAGGGCGGTGTATTGCTGGCCAACGGTGATCGCCTGCTGCCTGACCCGATCCTGGTTGGCCGCAATGCCGAAAAGATTCAGGAGTTGGCTGTCCAATACGACATCGAACGTTTCACGACCGATCTGGATGCCGCGCTGAACAACCCGAAGGACACGATCTTCTTTGACGCCGCCACGACACAAGCCCGCCCAGCATTGCTCAAGCGCGCCATCGCCGCAGGCAAACACGTCTATAGCGAAAAACCTGTGGCTACCAATCTTGCCGAGGCCATGGATCTATATCGCACAGCCAAGGCTGCTGGCATCAAACACGGTGTGGTGCAAGACAAGTTGTGGTTGCCTGGCCTGATGAAACTCCAGATGCTGAATAAGGCAGGCTTTTTTGGTGAGGTCCTTTCGGTTCGCGGTGAATTCGGCTACTGGGTCTTTGAAGGTGATTTGCAACCGATTCAGCGTCCGTCCTGGAACTATCGCAGTGAGGATGGCGGCGGAATGATCCTCGACATGCTCTGTCACTGGCGTTATGTCGTGGACAATGTTTTCGGCCCGATCAAGAGTGTTTCATGCCTTGGTGCCACGCACATTCCCCAACGCTGGGACGAAAAAGGTGACGCGTTCAAGGCCACCGCCGACGATGCCGCTTATGCCACCTTTGAGCTGGAAAACGGCGTCATCGTTCAGATGAACAGTTCCTGGTGCGTTCGGGTGCGCCGCGACGATCTGGTGACTTTCCAGGTTGATGGCACCCATGGATCGGCTGTAGCCGGGCTGACGGATTGCTGGACACAGGCGCGTGTCAACACGCCTCGCCCTACATGGAATCCGGATGTTCGTCAGACACGTAATTTCTATGATGATTGGGCTCTTGTGCCGGATAGCACAAACTACGACAACGCGTTCAAGGTGCAGTGGGAACTCTACCTCAAGCATGTTTGGGGCGAATGTGATTTCAAATGGAATCTGCTTGAAGCGGCCAAGGGCGTACAACTCGTGGAGGTCGGTTTGCAGAGTTGGGCAGAGCGTCGCTGGATCGATTTGGCACAACTCGAAGCCTGAGCGTAGACATTGCCATGAATACCTCTCGCAACGTACCGCCGGCTGTGAAACTCTCGCTCAATAGAAGCCCTGCAGATCTTAAGCAGCACTACATGGAATGTTACTGGTAGTGCTTCAAGATGTTCCTGAAACAAGAAAACGTTCGGTTCATCTGCATAGACATTTACAACGAGGCAACTAAATGAAACTCGATATTTTTTCCCATATTTTCCCGCCTGCCTATTTTGAAAAGCTGAACGAAATAGTCACTGACAAGGCAAAACTCAAGCGCTGGTTCAGTATCAACACGCTCTATGATCTTAAAGCTCGTTTCGAGATCATGGATCGTTATCCGGATTACACTCAGGTACTGACCCTGTCGATGCCTCCGCTGGAATCACTTGGCACACCTGATCAGTCCCCGGAATTGGCTCGCATTGCCAATGATGGTTTGGCCGAATTGGTTGCCCAGTATCCTGATCGCTTCCCTGTTTGGGTTGCTGCCTTGCCAATGAATAATATTGAAGCGTGCCTGGTTGAAATAGAGCGTTCGTTTGCGCTAGGCGCCGCAGGTGTGCAACTGTTTACCAACGTTAACGGCGTCCCGCTGGATCACCCTGATTATGCGCCAATCATCGACTCGGTCGTCGGCAAGCACGGCAAGCCGATCTGGATGCATCCAGCGCGCCCCCCTCAATTCTCCGACTACGCCAGTGAAAACAAATCAAAGTACGAGATTTGGTGGACCTTCGGCTGGCCTTACGAAACAAGCGCCGCAATGGCCCGGATCGTATTTTCCGGCATGTTTGAGCGCTATCCCGATTTGAGCGTAATCACCCATCATTGCGGAGCCATGGTGCCTTTCTTTGAAGGTCGCGTGGGTCATGGGTGGGATGAATTGGGTAGTCGCACTGCCGACGAAGACTATGGCGCAATTCTCAAGCGCATGGCCAAGCGCCCTGTCGAGTATTTCCGTCAGTTCTATGCTGATACGGCCGTTCTCGGATCACGCTCAGCAATTCAATGCGGGATCAACTTCTTCGGTACGGATCACGTGATGTTTGGCACCGACTGTCCATTCGACAAAGAGCGCGGCGAATTGGTGATCCGCGACACCATCGCAGCTATTGATTCTCTTGACATTTCCGATTCCGACCGAGCAAAGCTCTATTACGAGAACGCTCAAAAACTCCTAAAGCTCAAGAAAAAGAAGCAATAACCCTACAAATGTTGGAATCGTCATGATTGAACAGAAAGTTGCGATTATCAGCCACCATCGATTCCCATCCCTGCCATAACGGCTAGTGGATGATCCGTCTTAAGACAGGCACTTGGCCGAATTGCAGAAGAAACCTTGCCGGAGTGGAAAACAAGGAGGATCAAATCATCCGGGATTTCAGTCGAAGAATTTAACGCACACCGGCGTTGGCACCGGTGTGACGTGTCCGGTGGGTTCGAGTGCTCCGCTTTCCTGGTCGATGCGGAAGCTCACGATCGTATCGCTATCCTGGTTGGCCGCCAGCAGGAAATGCCCCTGGGGATCCAGAGCAAAATTCCGTGGCGTTCTTCCTCCGGTCGAAACATGGCCAATCCGTCTGAGCAACCCGCTGGCGCGGTCTATCCGGTGCATGACGATGCTGTCGTGGCCACGGTTCGAGGCATACACGAAGCGCCCGCAAGGCGAAACATGGACGTCAGCACAGGTGCTTTCCCCGCTGAAATCTTCGGGCAGAGTGGGCACGGTCTGCAACTCGCTGAAACAGCCCTGCACGCCGTCATAGGCCAGTGCGGTCAGGCTGGAATCGAGTTCATTGATCAGG
>CAIVZW010000834.1 GCA_903910495.1 uncultured beta proteobacterium | reverse complement strand
GGCTGATTTATTCGTCACCCCGGCGAAAGCCGGGGTCCAGTTCGTTGATTCTTCTGGATTCCGGCTTTCGCCGGAATGACGGATTTGGAATACTTCTGCGTTTCCCTAACGGATTTCTTATGGCCAAGTCGTTCAGTTCAGCACATGCAGCAAACACGCCGATCGACCCGGCGCTTGCCCAACTGCGCATTCCCCCGCATTCGATGGAGGCCGAACAATCGGTGCTCGGCGGCCTGCTGCTCGATAACGCGGCCTTCGACAAGATCGCCGATCTCGTCGGCGAGGGCGATTTCTATCGCGACGAACACAAGCGCATCTATCGCCAGATCAGTAAGCTGCTCGCAAACAACAAGCCGGTTGACGTGGTTACCGTGGCGGAGAGTCTTGACCTGGCCGGCGAGGGGAACGAGACCGGGGGTCTGGCCTACCTCGGCGAACTGGCGGCCAATACCCCGTCGGCGGCGAATATCCGACGCTATGCCGAAATCGTCCGCGAACGGGCCATCCTGCGGCAACTGGTCACCGCCGGCGACGAGATCGCCGGCAGCGCCTTCAACCCGCTTGGGCGCGATCCGAAGCAACTGCTCGACGAAGCCGAGGCCAAGGTCTTTGCCATTGCCGAAGGCGGTTCCAGGCCCCAGTCCGGTTTCCAGCACATCAACCCGCTGCTAACGCAGGTGGTCGAACGCATCCAGGAACTGCATGACCGGGACAATCCGTCGGATATCACTGGCATACCGACCGGCTACCACGATCTCGACGCCAAGACTTCGGGTCTGCAAGCAGGTGATCTGCTGATCATTGCCGGACGTCCGTCGATGGGCAAGACCTCGCTGGCGCTGAACATGGCCGAACACGTGGCGATCGAAGTCGGTTTGCCGGTGGCGGTATTCTCGATGGAAATGGGCGGTACCCAACTGGCCATGCGCATGCTCTCCTCGGTCGGCAAGCTCGATGCGCACCGGGTGCGCACCGGCCGCCTCAACGACGACGAGTGGGCGCGGCTGTCCTATGCGCTGGGCAAGATGCACGAAGCCCCGCTGTACATCGACGAAACGCCGGCGCTCAACCCGATCGACCTGCGCGCGCGTGCGCGCCGTCTGCACCGGCAGTGTGGCAAACTCGGCCTGATCATCATCGACTACCTGCAACTGATGTCAGTGGCCGGGCATGGCGAAAACCGGGCTACCGAGATTTCCGAAATCTCGCGCTCGCTGAAGAGCCTGGCCAAGGAATTGAGCGTTCCGGTGATCGCCCTTTCGCAGCTCAACCGCTCACTTGAACAGCGACCGAACAAGCGTCCGGTGATGTCCGATCTGCGCGAGTCGGGCGCCATCGAGCAGGACGCCGACGTGATCATGTTCATCTATCGCGACGAAGTCTATAACCCCGACACGCCGGACAAGGGCAGCGCCGAAATCATCATCGGCAAGCAGCGTAACGGCCCGATCGGTATGACCCGCCTGACCTTCGTCGGCGAATACACGCGCTTCGAGAATTTCGCCAGTCCGGGTTCGTACTGAGGAATCAGGATTGTTCAATACGACGAGCTGAAGGGGGTTACTTCGCATTCTCTTATGAGAAAAATCGATGCGAAGCTTCCCAATGACAGTTGCTTGCTTTTCCAATGAACATAGGCCAAAATTGCATCGCAATTGCAATGCAAAGGAGTTGAGATGAAAACCGCTACTTTCCCCTCGCTACGTGTCGCTCCAGAATTCCGGCAAGCCGCCGAGCAGGTACTGCAGGAAGGGGAGAGCCTTTCGAGCTTTGTCGAGGAGTCGATCCGCGAGAACATCTCCCGCCGGCAGTTGCAAAGCGAGTTCATAGCACGTGGACTCAGCTCACGCGAACAGGCGCGGGTGACGGGAGACTATGTGAGCGCCGATGCCGTACTGGGGCGGCTGGAAAAAATGCTGACAGCGGCCAAGGTTGGCAAGTGAGGTATTGCGTTCGCTTTACAGAAGAAGCGGAGAACGATCTGGTTCGACTCTACGAGTTCGTACTGGCCCGGGATGAAACCGACTGGGTGTTGGCTGAGCAGGCGTTGGAGGCGATAAGGAATGGTCTCCGCAGTCTGGAACTCACCCCATTCAGTTTCCGCAAGGCGACTCCGAACAATCCCTTTCTTCGTGAACTGGTCATTCCGTTTGGTGCGGGCGGATATGTCGCTCTGTACGAGATCGACCGCGATGAAACCGTCACCGTTCTGGCAGTCAGACATCAGCGCGAGGACGACTACCACTGAGATCCTGGAAGCACGAAAACAATCGTGGTCTGTCCTGATATCGGTATCAGCGGGGATCGAACCACCAGCATTCAATCTGGCGTTTAATGGACTGCCGCATTCAGCTTCATTGAGACTTATCAAAAACCGCAGTTTGGTAGCTTAAAACCCGCTCATGGTTCGACGCCCCGCAGGAAGTCCTCTTGGGGGGACACCCATTAGCCGGCCCGTGTCAAGCGAGTAAAGTATTCTATGGCAGCACGAGCCGCCGGTTTTTAAATCTTTTCCAACTCCGTTTGCAGCCGCTAATCGCGCCCGTTTCTT
>CAIVZW010000833.1 GCA_903910495.1 uncultured beta proteobacterium | reverse complement strand
GGCGGCGAGAGAATCTCGATCGCCGAATTGGCCCGGGCTTCCGGAAGCATGGATTCCGAGATGAACATCTCGCTCATATGCATGGTGTCCTTGATGCGCACGACGCGAGCCTGGGCAAGGTCACGGGCATAACATACCTTCACTGCGGTGAGGATCGCCTCGCGGTCGTCATCGAGCACTATGGGCATGCGAGCGACGCAAGGCAGGGCAGCAGTCAGGCCGTTGGCGTAAGTCATCGGAAAATTGATCTTGTCGGCCATCTTGCGCGTGATGAAATCAGCCGCTCCCATGCCGCTGGCGTTGCCGTGGGTCTGTTCGGTCAAGTCAAGCACCACAATCTGGGCGATATCGGGTCCGCCTGATGCATAAGGCGATGAGAATCGCCCGGTGATGTTGGGGTCCATGCCGTCACCCGAAATATTCTTGCCGAGCTGGTCGACGATCAGCACGTCGAATTGGTCGAACATGAGTTTCGGCATGCACGCCTTGGCCATGACCAGCAGGTTCTTGTCGGTTTCCACCAGTTCTCTGGCCGGCACGGCGACGACCTTGGCAACCCGGTCATAGGCGTTTTCCACCGTGGCCACACCAAAGAGAATAGGCGTGCGCGCCAGTAATATCTCCGACATCAACAGAATATGCTCGGCCATGTGTTTGAAGCTGTAGGCGTGACAGGACTCGGCACCTTTTTGCTTACCCAGGCCAATGGTGATCATCTTCACCAGGCCGCTTTCACTGGGCCCGCGGAAGCAGGTGTGCGGCTTGACCCGGTTGATCACCACGATGCCGTCGGCGGCGTGGGCGAATTTGTCGATATAGACGGGCAGGCCGTTGTCCAGGCGGCCAACCTCGACCACCTCCATCGAGGCCAGGATCTCGCAGCCGGCCGATGCTTCAGTGACGCCCAGATTGGCCAGAACATCGCGCTGTCCTTCGGCGGTGGCGCCGCCATGGCTACCCATGCACGGCACGATGAACGGCTTGCCGCCGCGCTTTCTGATCTCCTCCACGGTCACGCGAACCAGCGTCGGAATCTCCGCGACACCCCGACTGCCGACACCGATGGCGATCCGCATCCCTGGCTTGATCGTGTCCATCACGCCCGGCTTGGACAGTTCTTCGGTCAAGGATCCGACCAGATCGACGACTTCGGGGGCAGTAAAGGTCTGCCGGATCTTGGCCATTCGTGGTAACGGGACACCCCGCACAAAGTCCTGAATAAAACTCATCTCACCGGCCCCTATAAGACACTGGTTCAAGCATCAAAGAATAACGCCAAGGATAGCGATCATATATAAGATTTCTCAATTAGGGATAATTGTAAATCCCTATGAATTGATCTCAAATCAAGTATAACTAATTAACCCAGATTATCCATTAGCCCAAAACCCGTTCGCCCTGAGCCCCCCCAGGGGATTTCCTTCGGGGCATCGAAGGGCCGTTCATGGTTCGACGCCCCGCAGGAAGTCCTCCTCGGGGACAAACTCACCACGAACGGATTTTCGCTCTAAATTTCTCCTAATGGACAATCTGGGATTAAACCACTTGTTGAGGAGCACTGGCGTCCCGAGGCTTGTTCGTACCGTCAAGGCCTTGTTCTGTTCATGACGCGACGGCCTCATCAGCTTCGATTTCCGGCCGCCCCTCGCGCGGCGGCGATGGCTTCAGCGACTCGCCCGTTCCATGGCATCCCACAAACCCTGAAGATAGACGGCACCCAAGGCGCGATCATACAAACCGTAGCCTGGGCGTCCTTTTTCTCCCCAGATCATGCGGCCGTGGTCCGGCCGCATCGGGCCTTCGTAAGCGATGTCATGATAGGCTTTCATGATCGCGCAGATATCGAGCGAACCGCATTCCGGCTGATGGGCCGTTTCCTGCAATGTCCGCGTGCCGCTGATTTTAATATTGCGCACGTGAGCAAAGTGTATTCGCCCCATTCCGCCAAAATGACGAACCAGACTCGGCACATCGTTACACGGATCGGCCCCCAGGGACCCGCTGCACAAGGTCAATCCGTTGTACGGACTATCGACCAGGCCAATCAGGCGATCTAGGTTTTTACGGCAGGTCAAGATGCGGGGAAGGCCGAAAATGGACCATGGCGGATCATCGGGATGAATGGCCATTTTGATATCGCACTCGGCCGCCACGGGAATAATGGCGCGCAAGAAATACCCGAGCGTCTCAAACAGCATGTCCTCGTTTATGGTCTTGTAGGCTTCAAACAGAGTCCGTATTTCTCCCATGCGGGAACGTTCCCAGCCCGGCAGGGTAAAACCGTTGGAGCCCTTTTCCATCTCGGCCATCAGGCTGTCCGGAGTGAGCCCACGCAAGATGGCGTCATCGAAATACATGGCGGTCGAACCGTCGGGCAACACCTTTGCCGCATCTGTCCTTATATAGTCAAAGACCGGCATGAAGTTGTAACAGACCACCTTGACGCCGGCCCGGGACAGGTTGCGCAGTGTCAATCTGTAATTTTCGATATATCCGTCGCGAGTTGGCGCACCCAGCTTGATATCTTCGTGAACGTTAAGACTTTCGACCGTATCGAATCGCAGGCCGCATTCTTCAATTTCACGCTTTACCGCCATGATCCGTTCCAACGGCCATACGTCGCCAATTGGAATATCCAGCAGTGAGGTCACGACGCTCTTGACGACGGGAATCTGCGCAACATAGGGGAGCGGAATGCAATCATCATTCTTGCCAAACCAGCGAAAACTCATGTACATGATCGTCATCCACCTAATTCAATATTTTTACCAAACCAAAGAAAACTCATCAACATGAGCGG
>CAIVZW010000832.1 GCA_903910495.1 uncultured beta proteobacterium | reverse complement strand
CTTCCCGTCAAAAAAACAATCCCGTCGCACAGCATCAAGAGCGTCCTTATAGCTGCCTGCTCTATGGCAATGTCTCAGGCCGCCCTTGTCGTATGCAGCAGATAGTTGATATCGGTATCCCGGCCGAGACGGTAGCGTTGAGTGAACGGGTTATAACTCATGCCGATCAATTCATCAGGTTCCAGCCCGACACTCTTTGCCCAGCGTGAAAGTTCAGAGGGTTTGATGAATTTCTCGTATTCATGCGTCCCCCTGGGGAGCATCCTGAGCACGTACTCGGCTCCGATAACGGCGAACAGGTAGGCTTTGGGGTTACGGTTGAGCGTCGAGAAAAAGACATGACCGCCCGGTTTGACCAGTGCGGCACAGGCGGAGATGGTGCTGGCCGGATTTGGGACGTGTTCGAGCATTTCCATGCAGGTGACCAGATCAAAACGGCCAGGGGCCTGTGCGGCGAGTTCTTCCGCCGATATTTTCTGGTAGTCGACCTTGTTTCCGCTTTCCAGCAGGTGCAGTCGAGCTACGCCAAGCGCCTTGTCCGAGAGGTCGATGCCGGTTACGAGCGCGCCACGCTGTGCCATGCTTTCCGAGAGTATTCCCCCGCCACAGCCAATATCAAGAACCTCTTTCCCCGAAATTCCGGCGTGGTCATTGATCCACTCGAGGCGAAGCGGGTTGATCTCGTGCAGCGGTTTGAACTCGCTGTTCGGGTCCCACCAGCGATGCGCGAGTTGGCTGAATTTGTCGAGTTCGTTCTGGTCGGCGTTAAGCATGGCGCACAGAGTCTCTTTGCAGGGTGAAAACAAAAAAGCCCTGCCGAAGCAGGGCTTTTCTCTGCATCAGCAGAATTACTTCTTGGTGCCGATGATTTCGATATCAACGCGACGATCAGGCTGCAGACAGGCGATGACCTTGGCGCTCTTCGCACCCTTGCACTGACCAGGCTTCGTGACCGGCTGCTTGCTGCCCTTGCCTTCGGTGTAAACACGATTGGCCGGGATGCCCTTGCTGACCAGATAATCCTTGACGGCAGCAGCGCGCTTCTCGGAGAGCTTCTGGTTGTAAGCTGCACCACCGATGCGGTCAGCATGACCGACAGCGATGACGACTTCGAGAACCAGACTCTTCGACTTGTTGGCAACATCATCAAGCTTCGCCTTGCCTTCAGGACGCAGGGTAGCCTTGTTGAAATCGAACAGGGCATCGGCAGCGATGGTAATCTTTTCACCAAAAGCAGCCGCTTTCGGTGCCGCCGGTGCTGCAGCAGGAGCCGCAGCACGAGCAGGAGCAGCCGCCTTCGGCTCACAGATGTCCTTGGCGATCAGATCTTTGTCGCACTTGCAACCATTCGGATCCGTGGCTGCAGCCGCCGGAGTCCAGAAACCGGTACGCCAGCACAGGCCGGCGCCACTTGTGGCAACTGCTCCGCGACCGTCGATAGCGTAGACGCTGTTGGTGGCTTGTGCTTGCGCAAGCGATGCACAGAGGCCGAGAGTTACGGCCACTGCGGCCATAATGGAATGTTTAACTGTTTTTTTCATCTGGATTCACCTCGTTGGTTATAGCCTGCGGATTATGTCCGCATGGCCTGTTACGTTTCATAATTGATAAAACTTGTTTGAACGTTGCGCGGACATATTTGATTTTGCCACAAAGTTGCAAGATTTATCAACTCAATCTCGTTGGTTTCAAGCAATTGACCGTTTTCTACACGAATCCGCCCCGCTACCCATACGTCCGTAACATACTCGCGACCTGCTGAATAAACAAGAAGCGAAATCGGATCGTAACATGGCACCAATCCGATGTCATTGATATTGACGGCACACAAATCAGCGGCCTTGCCGTTTGTCATGGATCCGATTTCAGCATCGAGACCCAGTGCCCTGGCCCCGCCGAGCGTTGCCATGCGTAATGCGAGATGCGCACCGATGGCCTCGGCATGTCCGCTGCTCCCCTTGGCCAGCAAGGCGGCAAGGCGCATTTCCTGAAACAGATCCAGTCGGTTATTGCTCGCCGCACCGTCGGTGCCGAAGCCGATGTTGACGCTTTGTCCGGCCAGTGCGGCTATTGGAGCAATGCCGCTGGCAAGCTTCAGATTGGAACTGGGACAATGGGCAATCGAGCAGCCGTGCTGGGCCAGCAGCGCAATTTCATTGGCGTTAAGGTGTATCCCGTGCGCAGCAATCAGGCCGGGACTGAGTAGTCCAAGCCGGTGCAGGCGTTCGAGAGGGCGTACGCCGAAGTGTTGCACGCTGTCCTCAATTTCCCGGGTGGTTTCGTGCAGATGAAGATGGATTGGTAGCTCACACTGTTCGGCGAGAGTCAGTACCTTGCTGAAGTTCCGGTCGCTGACCGTATAGGGAGCATGCGGAGCCAGACAGAAACTGAGCAGAGGCTGATCGCGGAGTTCGTCGCGGACGGCCAGACCCTTGGCCAGATAGTCGTCAGCATCGGCTGCATAGGATGTCGGGAAATCAATAGTGATCAGCCCGATGGCGGCACGCATGCCTGAGGCAAGCGCAGCCTCGGCGGCGGCTTTCGGGTAAAAATACATGTCGTTGAAGCAAGTGGTTCCTCCGCGCAGCATCTCGGCACAGGCCAGGAGGGTGCCGTCGTGTACGAATTGAGCCGAGACATGCCTGGCTTCGGCGGGCCAGATGTGATTCTGCAGCCATTCCATCAGGGGCAGATCGTCAGCGAGACCACGCAGCAAGGTCATCGCGGCATGCGTGTGCAGGTTGACAAGTCCTGGAATCAGGACGTGATGCGGCAGCTTTTTTACTTCACGAGGAGAAAATCGGACATTTGCTTCAGTCTGTTGCAAAATTGCAACAATTCGTCCCTTGTCAATGGCAACAGCATGGTTTTCGAGAACGACGTTGGCCGGTTCGACGGGAATGATCCAGCGGGCTTCGATGAGCAGATCTATGGGTGAGTTCATTGGCCGGGTTGTTTTTGGTAAATGATGAGAAACATTAATCGGGTTAAGTCGAATTGTTGTTGGTAGCTTACTTCGGATCAGCAAAAATTTCGAGAACTGGACAAATCTTCCGATGCTTACACCCCCGTGTCAGCGGTGTTATAGATGCTTTCCGGGCAGTTCATGGACAACATCGCTTTGACATCCGCTCAAGCAATAATTTTGGCATGGTCGTTGACAAAAAAGGGAACCGGGTTCTAGTATAGAACTGGGTTCCATTCCTAAAGCCAAGCAAACGAGGAGCATGATGCAAAGAGAATCGATGGACTACGATGTCGTCATTGTCGGTGGTGGTCCGGCCGGACTGTCGGCGGCGATCCGCCTGAAACAACTGGCGGCGGAGAACGCGAGT
>CAIVZW010000831.1 GCA_903910495.1 uncultured beta proteobacterium | reverse complement strand
GTATTCCGGGTCGGCAACGCGCGCCAGCCCGAGTTCGGTGGCCGGATCGCCGGGCTGGCGTCCGGACAGGTTGTTGTGAATCGCCAGGATGGCGTGTTCAGGGTGTAACAGGTCATGAACGACCACCTCGCAAAATGGCGCAAAGGTTTCACCCAGACCCCTGGCCACCTGTTTGAGTTGCTCAAGCAGTACGCTCTGTTCAGTCGTCATTTTGTGCATATAGACAAAATATCCAGAACTGGACTGCTTGTCAATATGATGGGCGATGCTGGCGTGCACCTTTAGGACCCTGAATTACACGCCCCTGCTGGCCTATCTCTTCTGGCCAATATCGTCATGCTGTTCTTCGCGTGACTTCGCTGCTCGCCGAAATCTCCCAAAGCGTGCAGGATAGAGCCTGTTGAAAAATCGAGGAGTGAATCGTGCTGATCAATTGTGTTGCCTACGAAAATGGAACCCGTCTGGCGGACTTGCAGGTGGAGGAAATCAGCGACTACCTTGAGCGGCCGGGTTGCTTCGTCTGGGTGGCCTTGAACGACGCCACGCCGCAGGAACTCGATCAGATGCAGGTTGAATTCGATCTGCATGAACTGGCTGTGGAAGATGCACGCCATGGTCATCAGCGACCCAAGATCGAGGATTATGGCGATTCGCTGTTCGCGGTCATGCACCAGATCGAACTGAATCAGGGCGAGTTCAGCGTCAGCGAAGTCAACGTCTTTGTCGGCCGCAACTTCGTCCTGTCAATCAGGAATCGCAGCGAGCAGAATTTCCTTGCGGTGCGCGAGCGCTGCGAGCGCGAACCACAATTGCTCCAGCACGGCGCCAGTTTCGTCTTCTACGCCCTGATGGATGCGGTCGTCGATCGCTATTTTCCGATCACAGACAGGCTGGAGTCGGAACTGGAAGAGATCGAGGACCAGATTTTCGACAAAGGCTCGGCTCAAACCAGCATCGAGCGGCTCTATCATCTGAAGCGCAAGATCACGCTGCTCAGGCATGCCGTCGCTCCGCTGATGGAGGCGGCCGGCAAGCTTTCCGGCAACCGGGGGCCAGAGGTGTGCGCCAACAGCCGGCATTATTTCCGCGACGTCCATGACCACTTGACCCGCATCAATGCCTCTCTCGAGAACATCCGGGATACCATAGGTACCGCCATCCAGGTCAACCTTTCGATGGTGACTATCGAGGAAAACGAAGTCAACAAGAGACTGGCCGCCTGGGCCGGGATCTTTGCCGTGGCCACCGCCTTCGCCGGCATCTGGGGAATGAATTTCAAGGCCATGCCCGAATTGCAATGGGAATATGGCTACCCCATGGCACTCCTGACCATCGCATCAACCTGCGGTTTTCTTTATGTCCGCTTCAAGCGATCTGGCTGGTTATGAGTGGCGGATCAATACCACTGATGCTGATCAGTTCTCATGCGGGCAGGTAGAAAAACGCCAGCCCGAGCATAAGATAGACGGCGAGCAACATGACCCCTTCCAGCCAGTTCGACTCACCGTCGGCAGTGATCAGTACGACGATCCAGGCTGAGGTGGCGACAGCGAGAACTTCGAAGGTGGTAAACAGCAGATCCATCGGCTGGCCGAACAGATAGCCGCAGAACACCAGCAAGGGAGCAACGAACAGGGCAATCTGTATGCTCGAACCAATAGCGATGTTGATCGCCAGATCCACCTTGTTTTTCATCGCCATCAATACGGCCGTACTGTGCTCAGCGGCGTTACCGACGATGGCGACCAGAATGACCCCGATGAATACATCGGTCATTCCCCAGGCCTTGGCAGTATGCTCGACGGCGCCCACCAGGAATTCACTCATCACCGCGACCAGGACTGTTGCCACGAGCAGGACCAGCATCGATTTCTTCTGGCTCCAGGATTCGACGCCCAGCGCTTCCTCGATCGCTTCCTCGCTCTCCTTTGAAGCTTCGCCGGTGTAGAGGTGCGAGTGGGTGCGCAGACTGAAGATCAGGCTGAGGATGTAGCAAACGAAGAGCACGATGGCAATTTCAAGGCTCAATTCCTGTTCATGAACTTCCGGATGGTCCGAGATCAGCATGTGGAAAATGGCCGGAATGATCAGGCCGATGGTCGACAGCACCAGCAGGGTCGTGCCGACAGAGGCCGCCGTGCGGTTGAAACGCTGGGTCCGGAATTTCAGCCCGCCAACCGTGAGGCTGGCGCCCAGCACCAGCAGGACGTTGCCGATGATCGATCCGGTAATCGAGGCCTTGACCACGTCCAGCAGGCCGGCTTGCAGGGCGACCAGACCGATGATGAGTTCGGCGGCGTTGCCAAAGGTGGCATTGAGCAGACCGCCAATACCCGCACCGTAATGCTCGGCCAGGTGCTCGGTCGCTGTTCCCATCAAGCCCGCCAGAGGAATGATTCCCAAGCCTGCGGTGATGAATATCCATGCCGGGTCGGCATGCATAACCTCAAGCACAACGCAAATCGGAATAAAAACCAGCATGGCCGACAGGGGGGTTATTTCGACTGATCCGATTCGCATGTCTGCTGTTCTCCCGCTTGAATTATGGGTCAGGTGTTTCTTCACTACAGTCAGCAAGGCGCGACAGGCAGAAAAACAATCTTGTGGCGGCTGTAAAGGGGAGGAGAAATCAACGTGACGTTTTCAGTGCACACAGAGCATTATCCGCGAAGCACGCAGAATTTGCGACACCCACAGTGAGCTTGCAGGTGATGATGCCTTCCTTGGCATTGTTTGTTCAGGAAGACCGTGATGACGAGCGTATTTTACCGGGACGATTCGCGTAAATGAGTGGAACGCCAAGGCGGGTCTGATACTGACCGTTCGCGGTTGCAATTGCGGGAAGACCTCGGATTGAGGATGTCAGCGGGTCAGTAGAACTGGTTACCGATGCTGGTTGTTTCGCCTCTGTTTGGTCTTTCAGCAAACTGATATGCCAACATGAGCGTGTTGCACTGGCAGGTTATCCTTGCAGTTCTGGAGTATTGTTCCGCGAATTGCAAGGATGTGTTGGTGAATTCGGTTCCTCAAACCCGCCGATAAACCTCCGCCCCCGTCTTCACAAACTCCACTGCCTTCGTTTCCATTCCTTTTTCAAGCGCCGCCTTTTCGTCGATTCCCTGTGCGGCCGCGAAGTCGCGCACGTCCTGCGTGATCTTCATCGAGCAGAAGTGCGGGCCGCACATCGAGCAGAAGTGGGCGACCTTGGCCGATTCCTTGGGCAGGGTTTCGTCGTGGAAGCTCTTGGCCTTGTCCGGGTCGAGGCCGAGGTTGAACTGATCATCCCAGCGGAATTCGAATCTTGCCTTGGACAGCGCGTTGTCGCGAATCTGTGCACCGGGGTGGCCCTTTCCGAGGTCGGCGGCGTGCGCGGCGAGCTTGTAGGTGATGATGCCTTCCTTGACGTCGTTCTTGTCCGGCAGGCCGAGGTGCTCTTTCGGCGTGACGTAGCACAGCATGGCGGTGCCGAACCAGCCGATCATGGCGGCGCCGATGCCGCTGGTGATGTGGTCGTAGCCGGGGGCGATGTCGGTGGTTAGCGGGCCGAGCGTGTAGAACGGTGCTTCCTTGCAGTATTCGAGCTGCAAGTCCATGTTTTCCTTGATCATGTGCATCGGAACATGGCCGGGGCCTTCGATGAAGACCTGACAGTCGTGTTTCCAGGCGATGTCGGTGAGTTCGCCGAGCGTCTTCAGTTCGGCGAGCTGCGCTTCGTCGTTGGCATCGTAGATCGAGCCGGGGCGCAGGCCATCACCGAGCGAGAAGCCGACGTCGTAGGCCTTCATGATCTCGCACATGTCTTCAAAGTGCGTGTAGAGGAAGCTTTCCTTGTGGTGCGCGAGGCACCACTTGGCCATGATTGAGCCGCCGCGGCTGACGATGCCGGTCATCCGGCTGGCGGTCATCGGCACGTAGCGCAGCAGTACGCCGGCGTGGATGGTGAAGTAATCGACGCCCTGCTCGGCCTGTTCGATCAGCGTGTCGCGGAAGATTTCCCAGGTCAGTTCCTCGGCCTTGCCGTCGACTTTTTCCAGCGCCTGATAGATCGGCACGGTGCCGATCGGCACTGGCGAGTTGCGGATGATCCATTCGCGCGTTTCGTGGATGTTCTTGCCGGTCGACAGGTCCATCACCGTGTCGCCGCCCCAGCGGATCGACCAGGTCATCTTCTCGACTTCTTCCTGAATGGAAGAACCGAGCGCGGAATTGCCGATGTTGGCGTTGATTTTGGTCAGGAAGTTGCGGCCGATGATCATCGGCTCGGCTTCCGGGTGGTTGATGTTGGCCGGGATGACGGCGCGGCCGCGTGCGACTTCGCTGCGCACGAATTCAGGGGTGATTTCATTCGGGATCGAAGCGCCGAAATTCTGTCCGGGGTGCTGACGGGTCATCAGTGCGGCCAGTTTGGCGCCTTGCGGGCCAGAAGTTTGCAGCGATTCGATATAGGCTTGGCGGTTGTTGTTCTCGCGGATGGCGATGTATTCCATCTCTGGCGTGACGATGCCTTGCCGGGCGTAGTGGATTTGCGTTACGTTCTTGCCAGCCTTGGCGCGCAGCGGCTTACGGTGCAGGCCGGGAAAGCGCAGTTCGTCGAGCGCCTTGTCGGCAGCCCGGATGCGGCCGAATTCGGAAGAAAGATCGTTCAACGATTCGGTGTCGCCGCGCTCGGCGATCCAGCCAGCGCGCATGGCAGGCAGGCCGTTGCGGATGTCGATCCTGGCCTGCGGGTCGGAGTAGGGGCCGGAACAGTCATAGACGAAGATCGGCGGATTTTTCTCGCCACCCATGCCGGTGGGGGTGTCGGCTTGCGAGATTTCGCGCATCGGCACCAGAATGTCGGGACGGCTGCCTTCGACGTAGATCTTGCGTGAATTCGGCAAGGGCTTGACGGCTGCGGCATCAACGTGGGCGTCGGCGGCGATGAATTTTTCGTTGGCGTTCATGGTGTTTCCTGGCGAAAGGACGTGATGATCTACGTCGAAAAACAAAAAAACGTGCAAGGGGGATGTCGAGGGGGCGCGAAGAAGTAAAAACTCTGACTTTCGTTCCCTACGACGGCATTACCCGTACAGGTTCAAAGGGACTGTCTCAGCTGCACCTGGTACGATGCGGCACCCCTAACGTGAGCGCTTAAGTTACTGGAACTGCAGACATTAAGCAAGACTCCATGGCTTTGATGCGGGTTAAGCGAAGTTTGTTCCCGTTGTTTTTTGAAATTCAGCTAAAGTATTCCTCAGGTTTTCCGTGAAACAGATGATGGGCAAAAAAACGAATAACGGGAGTCCGCTG
>CAIVZW010000830.1 GCA_903910495.1 uncultured beta proteobacterium | reverse complement strand
TTCGACCGGATTTACCGTTGTTTCACCACGCTGGCCAAGCCAGCGATAAAAACCACGCCAGGCGGAAAGCATGCGGGCAAGTGAGCGCCCACCCAGCCCACGGGCATGCAACTGGGCGATGAAACGGCGAATGTGATGGCTCTGAACAGCATTGAGTTGGTAAACTCCGGGGAGATCGCCAACAAGGCCACACAGAACGCCCAGATCGCGCCGGTAGTTACTGACCGTGTGCGGTGACTGCCGCCGCTGCTGGGCGAGTTCGTCGAGATAGGCGTTGACAGCCTCGCTGGCGACCATGAGCAACAATCAGCGCACGACCCGCGCCAGCGCCGCCGAGGCCATCTCGCCCAGACGCTCGAGATACAGCGTACCCATCCCGGCGTAGAAACGCTTTGCATCTTCACTGCCAAGAGCGATCATGCCAATCGTGCCGCCACCATTGCGCATGGCGATCAAGGCCTGCGAGCGGACGTGTTTCGAGGAATCGCCAAACCAGGACGAGGTTTCAAAACCGGACGTCGAACCGCAATAAGGCTGGCTGAGGGTCTCGGCGAACACCTGCAACTCTTCACTGACTTCGGCAAACTCAGGCAACTCATCGGCGTTTTCCGGCCGGTCCCACAAGCGCAAGGCCACATTCGGGATTGAAAAGTCATCGCGCAGATGGAAATTCAGTGTGTGCAGCACCGACTGGAAAGTGGCAGCAGCAATCATGGCGACACCCAGCCGATGCATTTTTTCGCTGATCGTGTCATTTTCTTCGCCGAACTGGAGCAACTCGTCCATCTTGCCTTCCAGTTGTTTGTTCTTGTCGCGCAAACTCAGCATCTGGCGTTCGGTAATGGAAATTGTTCGCCCACCGTGCGGATGCGGAATGACCAGGCGCGACATCAGATCAGCGTGATCTTCAAAGAACCGCGGGTTGTCCTGCAGGTACTGGGCGACTTCTTCCGATTTCATAATTCGATTTCTCCGGTAAATACGGTAACGGCGGGACCGGTCATCAGCACCGATGAGCCCTTGCCACCCCAGGCAATAGTCAGTTCGCCGCCACGCATGACAACGCGCACCGGCGAATCCAGAAGGCCGCGTGCTATCCCGGCGACGACGGCAGCACAGGCGCCGGTTCCGCAAGCCAGGGTTTCGCCGGTGCCGCGTTCAAAAACACGCAGGCGGATCGACTGCCGTCCGACAATCTGCATGAAACCTGCATTGACTCGCTGCGGGAAACGCGGATGTACCTCGATAAGCGGTCCCTGTGCGGCAACCGGAGCTGAATCGACATCGGCCACTACCTGCACGGCGTGCGGGTTACCCATCGAAACAGCGGTAATCGCCACGTCCTCATCGCCAATCGTCAGCAATTGCACGAGATCGGCGGTCGGACTGATGAAAGGTATTTTCGCCGGTTCAAATATCGGGATGCCCATGTCCACCGTGATCTTCCCGTCGCTTTCCAGACGCAGGCTGATGACCCCGCTCATGGTTTCAACGCGAATCTCGCGTTTGTCGGTCAAACCCTGGTCGTGCACAAAACGGACGAAGCAGCGCGCACCATTGCCGCACTGCTCGACCTCGCCGCCATCGGCATTGAAAATTCGATAGCGAAAGTCGATTTCCGGACTACCGGCTTTTTCAACCAGAAGGATCTGATCGCAACCGACACCGAAGTGCCGGTCAGCGAGATAGCGAAACTGTGCGGGGCTTAGTGTGACCGACTGACGAATACCGTCCAAAACGACAAAGTCGTTGCCCAGTCCATGCATTTTCGAAAATCTGATTTTCATTGTCATCCAATCTGTCGAGTCAATATCAGTGCAGCGATTTCTCCATTATAAAGTCGTCCATGACGAAATCGTTGCCAATATTGACGCGTACGGCATTGCGCACGACGAATCCGTGCTTCGTGTAGGCCGCGATGGCGGGCTTGTTGCGTTTATTGACGGCCAGGATCAGGGTAGTGCAGCCTTGGGCCAGCGCACGTGCCGAGACATGGGCAATCAGTCGCCCGCCCAGCCCGAGTCGTTGCTGCAGCGGATCGACATAAAGCTTGTCGAGCTTCAACTCATCCGCCTTTTCGGTCGTCAGGGTTGAGGCGAAAGCGGCCAATTCACCGTCGACGGTGGCCTTGTCCCACCAGAGATTCGGCATTGCCAATTCTTCAAGCAGTCGTAAGGTGTTGTAGCGCTGTTCGAGCATGTAGTCGATCTGTGCCTGGGTAATGATGCCTGGATAGGCATCCTGCCAGACAATGCGCGCCAGCGCCGCAATAGCGTCGACATCGGCGCGAGAAACCGGTGAAATCTGGATGATCATGCGATTTACTCAGGCAAGTGTGGTGAGTGGGCGTGAATAACAATACAATGCCGCGACACGAATCCGTGCAACAACGCGCGAGCAGTCGGACTGCCAATCCCCGACTGTCGCCATACCAGCATGACTATACTGATCTCGCCATTTATTTCAAACTCCGCCTGCACTGCAGATGCGCCTGACTTTGCCTCGCGATGACCATGCTAAACCGGATCCTGAGCCATATCCCAATCGCCTTGTTCTGGCTATTGCATTTCCTGCCCTTGCCGGTTCTGGCGGCTATCGGCCGGGGATTCGGGCTGCTGCTGTACTTCACCGCCGGCCGCCGCCGGAAAATCGTGCTTGTCAATCTGGCCCTGTGTTTTCCCGAACTGACCGACCCGGCACGCAGACAACTGGCCAGAGCCCATTTTCAGATGCTCGCCCGCAGCATCCTTGAGCGCAGCGTTCTGTGGTGGGGAGGACTGCAGCGCCTGTCACGTCTGATTAGTGTCAATGGCGAAGAAAAAATCCGGGATCTGCGCGACGCCGGTAAGCCAGTCATCCTTCTCACTCCCCATTTTGTCGGGCTCGACGCCGGAGGCATAGGCATTGCGCTGCGCTTCGATTCGCTGAGCATTTATTCCGCACAGAAAAACCTGGTCTTCGACCGGTTGTTGCTCCGGGGTCGAAGCCGGTTTGGCAAACAGCTGCTGCTATCCCGGCAGGATGGCGCACGCGCAAGCATCAAGGCCATGCGGGCTGGCCGACCCTTCTACTATCTTCCCGACATGGATCTGGGCAGCCGCGACTCGATATTTGCTCCTTTCTTTGGCATCCAGGCGGCTACGATCACCGGTCTGTCACGTCTTGCGCGTGCCGCCGGAGCCGTCGTAATCCCCTGTATTACCCGCATACTGCCGAATGGCCGGGGTTATGTTGTCGAACTGGGCGAGCCGTGGGCGGATTTCCCGACCGACGATGTCGAAGCGGATACCCGGCGCATGAACGCTTTCATTGAAAGCGCCGTGCGCACCATGCCCGAACAGTATTACTGGGTTCATCGCCGCTTCAAAACCCGCCCTGCCGGTGAAGCGCGGTATTACTGAGATCAACGCCCGCTGATTTGGCGTTCCCGAATCTTGGCGTACTTGATGAAACTGTTGAAGCAGCCGATTGCAATATGAACAAGTCCCGGCAGGCCGTCGCGGAACCCCCCACGAAACAGATAGAATTTCATGAAGCGGACAAGCGGCGACAAAACCATTCTGGCTGCTGAAACCCGACCGTTATTAATGATGGCCTCATCTGCCGCCAACGAGGTGTAGCGGTTCTGTTTCGCCAGATAGCCTTCAAGCGTTTCCGCAGAATCGTGCAGAAGATCTCCCTGCAGATCACCGACACGGGCGTCACACACTACTTTCTCGTGCACGGCATCCAGCGACCACTGGGCAAACCGCCGGTCAAAAAGGCGCAGGCTCCAGTCGGGATAGCCTTCACCATGGCGCAGATAGCGTCCCAGAAACCGGTTTCTTCTGGCAAAACGGTAAGCTGAACAACCGGGATCAGCCAAGGTCGCCTGGATACTGGCCACAAGTTCTGGCGTCAGCCTCTCGTCGGCATCGAGACAAAGCACCCAGTCGTTGTGTGCGGCCTGCACCGCCCTATTCTTTTGCGGGCCAAATCCCGGCCAGTCGGTCTCAATGAAGCGCACGCCACGGCTTGTGCATAGTTCGCGGGTACTGTCGGTACTGCCCGAATCGAGCACGACGATTTCATCGGCCAGGAGCGAAACACTATCAATACAGCCGGCAATGACAGACGCTTCATTTTTCGCAATGATGACTACGCTTAAAGGCTTCATGGCCTATCCTTGGCAACTCCGGAATTTAAGATTCTGCGCAGACGCACAGACGGGCTGAAGACTAGCACCCGCAAGCGAATATTGCCATCACTTCAATGGCTCGAGCACAATGGAAGAGCCAGTCCGATGGCATCGCATGACGCGACTAAGGTCAGCAGACCCTGATCGTCGCGCTTCACCATAATCTCTCGAAGCATTACACTGCGCCAACAGAAGGGCGAAACAGACGCATGAGTTCATCCCAGATTGTCCATTAGGAAATAATTTAGAGCGAAAATCCGTTCGTGGTGAGCTTGTCGAACCATGAACGGCCCTTCGACAGGGCGATCGGGTTTGGGGCTAATGGACAATCTGGGTTGAAATCGCAGTGAGGATCGCCTCGTTTTGAATCCTGGCGAATAGCAGAAGGAGTGTTGTCGTGCTTGATCTCTATTATTGGACTACCCCAAACGGCCACAAGATCACGATATTTCTGGAGGAAACACAAATCCCCTATCGGCTTGTCCCGGTCAATATCTCGAAGGGCGAACAATTCAACCCCGAGTTCCTCAGGTTTTCACCCAATAACCGCATTCCTGCCCTGGTCGATCATGCGCCGGCAGATGGCGGCCCAGCCGTGTCGGTGTTCGAGTCGGGGGCAATCTTGCTTTATCTGGCCGAAAAGACTGGACAATTCATCCCGGAAAACCTGAGGGGGAGGACGGACGTTCTTCAGTGGCTTTTCTGGCAGATGGCGGGTCTTGGCCCGATGGCCGGGCAAAACCACCATTTTGGACATTATGCGCCAGAGAAAATCCCTTACGCGATTGATCGATACGTGAAGGAGACCAATCGCTTGTACGGGGTTCTGGACAGGCGTCTTGCCGAGCGCGAGTTCATTGCCGGTGACTATTCCATTGCCGACATGGCGTCTTACCCCTGGATCGTTCTCTGGAAGCGACAACAGCAGAATCTGGATGACTTCCCCCATCTGAAACGCTGGTTCGAACTCATTCAGGCCCGTCCGGCGGTCGTTCGCGCATACCAGCTGGCGAAAGAAATCAATACGGTTCCAACAGTAACTGAAGAGTCCAAAGCGCTGCTTTTCGGGCAGACGGCGCAGTCTCATGAAGCTGGAACGAAATGAATTCTGAGCCAAAGCCGCATTCCCAGTTCACGCTGCTCAAAACCCGCCGCTTTGCGCCCTTCTTCGTAACCCAGTTTCTCGGGGCGTTCAACGACAATCTGTTCAAGAACGCGCTGGTGGTGCTGCTCACCTTTCATGCGGTGAACTGGACGACGCTGGCGCCCGAAGTGCTGACCAATCTGGCGGCCGGTATTTTCATTCTTCCCTTCTTCCTGTTTTCGGCGACGGCCGGGCAACTGGCCGACAAGTTCGACAAGGCGAAACTGGCGCGGTTGGTGAAGGTTCTGGAAATGGTGATCATGGGCGTCGCGGCGCTCGGTTTCTTCCTGCACAGTCTCGGTGTTTTGCTCAGCGCACTCTTCCTGCTCGGCCTGCATTCGACGCTGTTCGGACCGGTAAAGTACGCGATCCTGCCACAGCATTTGCGT
>CAIVZW010000829.1 GCA_903910495.1 uncultured beta proteobacterium | reverse complement strand
CGCGACATCACTCACGGGAACCAGATTTTAGCTCGGGCAATGATTGTGCAGCGGAAGACACAGCGGCCAGTGCAATTTGAATTGACGGAACCCACACGGACGGCGGTTATAGCGTGGATGGAAAAGGCAAAACTGAAGCCTGAGCAGTACCTATTCCCCAGCCGACTGGCGAAATCGCCTCATGTTTCTACACGGCAATACGCCAGAATTGTGCATCAGTGGGTTGCTGCTGTCGGACTTGATTCGACGGTCTATGGCACGCATACGATGCGGCGAACCAAGGCAACATTGATCTACAAGCGGACCAAGAATCTGCGGGCCGTTCAATTGCTCCTAGGCCACACCAAGCTGGAAAGCACAGTGAGATACCTTGGCATCGAAGTTGATGATGCGTTGGAAATTTCGGAACAGACGGAAATCTAGGCAATCCCGCCAAAGTCGGTCGCACAGCCAGTTGCTAAGTTCCACAACGTGCGGCCGCTTTGGGGCAAAATACTGTACGCGTACAATCGGCCAGAAGCGGTCAAGTGATTTCATCCCCGATAGCCGACATTCCTGTCCGTGGCCGACTACGATGCCTTTCGCAGATGAATTAGGTGCCACTAAACTTGGCTAGTGCATTGGTTTGACGAGTCTTCTACAATCAGGAAAAATTTAGGGGGCGCAATGATGGATAGTTTTCCATCTTTTAGGCAGCACATTTAACGTTGGGCGCTCTAGATATGTATCTAAGAGATCTAGCGGTCTGCGCCTCTTGGCATCTTCCGGCTGGTGAGCGCGATGAGTTCAGAGGCCTATTTGATCGAACAAGCCACGTCGTTGTTGAGTCGGTATTGGCGTGGATTCCACGGCGGGCCGTTGTGTTTGATGGCCTTGCCAAACTCAACGTTGCTGTTGGTGACCCGAAGGGTTTTAAGGTTCGGTACGACAAGTGGCAGGGAGTTGGCACCTACTACGTGGAAACTTTTGATTTTCAGGCTTACGCATTAGAGTCATCCGCAGATCGTCAGAGTTCAATACTGGAACTCTTGGGCACAGCATTTTCCTATGTGGGTTACGTCTCTAGCTCGGACGTCAGCCTGTGTCATGAAGCAATAGAAAAGGTACGAGGTTTCGGCCTGCCTCTACCCGCATTGAATTCCGAGACGTTTTGGCTATCCATGCCTGTTTACAAGAGACGTTCAAAATCGTTCCGCGAAAACATCGAGTTTCTAGCCAGCCATGGTTCTTAAACACCGGGCGCCCAACCCTACAGTCGAGCGGATCTGCGCAAAAATCCGCGCAGGCCGGTGAATTCAGACGCTAGCCCTCATGGCAATCCATCATCAATCCCACCACGAGCGCATCGATGCCGAATTGGCATTCGACTGGGAGCTCATTCCTAAGGCCATCAGCTCCTTATCCGATTTAAGTCATAACGCTCTTGATGTTAGGCTTTTGCGAAAGGGCAAGGCGCTGAGAGGGATATCGTCCTTCACAAATCTTCGACGCGTCTGGGCCTTTGATGTAAATCAGGAATTGTTGGAAGAGCTATGCGAGTTGCCCCTTCTTGAGATTCTTTTTATCGACCGTGTGCGCGCGGGTGACCTTTCACCACTCCGTCATCTCAAGAAAATTCGGGTACTGTTCGTTGAGGGTGCCACAAAAGCAACCGAGTTGTCGTGGCTACCTGCGGCAGAGTCCCTTCGCTCTCTCGGTATCTGCAACCTGCAGGCGCTCCATCAATTAAATGAACTGGAGGCACTCCCCCAACTACATGCACTCGCAGTTGAAGGAGATGTATGGAAGCCAATGCACGTAGCCTCATTGACACCTTTATCTCATTTGCGCAATCTATGCTTTCTGTCTCTCGTCAACTGTCACGTTTCAGACAGATCCCTGAGGCCATTGCATCAGTTAAATCAGCTTGCCGTCCTTCATTGCGCCCAATATTTTCCTCGGCACGAGTTCCAACTTCTCGAGGCCGCAGCCCCCGATCTTCGTTGTGATTGGTTCAGCTCAGATGCATGGGACGAAAATGCCGGCTAACCCATCCATCAAGCGGGGCGCGCTTAAGCGCGCCCCTTACGTCAAACGTTAGCCCTCATAGGAATTCCCGATGAAGCTCCCCAAGTTCAAATACCATCCTGATCCAGTAGCGACTGGAAATATCGTCAAATCTGACACAAGGTGTGAGTGCTGTGGGCAATCACGTGGCTATATTTACTCTGGGCCAGTCTACGCAGAAGATGAATACGTCGACTGTATTTGCCCATGGTGCATTGCTGACGGACGCGCGCACCAAGACCTTGATGCAAGCTTCACTGATGAAAACGGAATCGGCGGCGGTGGTTCATGGTGCGCCGTCACCAATGAGATCACTGAAGAAGTGGCGTTTCGGACACCCGGCT
>CAIVZW010000828.1 GCA_903910495.1 uncultured beta proteobacterium | reverse complement strand
TTTTTTCAGCAGAATCTTGTCGAAGACGAGCTTTTCCTGCCCTGGTCGGCACAGCAACTGCGCGGGGAAATCTATGCGCGTTGTGAAGTGCTGGAAGAGCGTGCAGACGGTGAGGGAGCGTTCTTCCGCGTCCGCGGTGAGTGCGACGCCGTGAAGGGCCTGCGCGAGCAGTTCGATCAGGTGCGATGAACCCGCCTGGTCGGGGGGAGTGCCGATCGGCGCGCCAGCGCACAGATCCGATTTGAAATTTCAATCAAATTGAACCTTTACACGGCGAGAACGAGTTTTCGGCTTGTTCAGATTACAAACTGATACAAGAAACTTCCTCACTTTTTAGCACTCTCAGTCAGGGAGTGCTAAAATATTTACGTAATATAAGCAAGGAGGTGGTGATCCAAATGACGCAAGCTTTGACTTTTCCGACGATCTCTGCGGTAGGCAATATCGATGCCTACATACAGGCCGCGAAGCAGTTCCCGATCCTGACCGAGGAGGAGGAGTTTCGGCTGGCGACACGTTTCCGTGAGGAAGAAGATCTGGAAGCGGCGCGCCAGCTGGTTCTCTCGCATCTGCGTCTGGTCGTCTCGATTGCCCGGGGTTATCTGGGCTACGGACTGCCGCATGCCGACCTGATCCAGGAAGGTAATATCGGTCTGATGAAGGCCGTCAAACGTTTCGACCCGTCGCACGGGGTGCGTCTGGTGTCTTTCGCGATGCACTGGATCAAGGCCGAAATCCACGAATACGTGCTGAAGAACTGGCGTATGGTCAAAGTGGCAACGACCAAGGCCCAGCGCAAGCTGTTCTTCAACCTGCGCAGCATGAAGCCAGGCAGCGAGGCGCTGACGCCCGTGCAGGTGGCGGATATCGCCCATCAACTGAGTGTCAAGCCTGAAGAAGTTGTCGAGATGGAAACCCGGCTTTCAGGGCACGATCTGGCGCTCGAAACCGGCAACGACGACGAAGACGCTTTTGCTCCAATTGCCTATCTTGAAGACAGCCGTAGCGAGCCAACTCGGGTGCTGGAATCTCGTGCCGTAGATCATCTCCACGGTGAAGGTCTGCAAATGGCGCTGGCCGGCCTCGACAAGCGCAGCCGCCGTATCGTTGAAGCACGCTGGTTAAGCGATGATCCGGCCACACTGCACGACCTGGCTGACGAATTCGGTGTTTCAGCCGAGCGTATTCGTCAGATAGAAACCAAGGCCATGCAGAAAATGCGTGTCAGTCTTGCCCCTCTGGTCGCCGCCGCCTGAGCGGAGCGTACGGAAAAAAGGCCGTTCAGCCTGCGCTGAACGGCCTTTTTGCTGGCCGGATGGATTCTGACATTCAAGCCTGCTCAAACAGGTAATTGTCCGCTGCCAGCGCATCCTCAATCCAGCCACCACCGAGCCATTCTGTTCGGTGCTTTTCTCCGCCAGCGCCAAGAGCCACGAATAGCGGCAGAAAATGCTCCGGCGTCGGGTGGGCGAATTCAGCGCCCGGTGAAGCGTGCCACCAGTCAAGCAGGGGTTCGCTGGTGCCCCCCATGAGGTGAGTGTGCGCCCAGTCCCGGAATGCACGGGAATCCGGCGATGGGCGCTTGCCGCCCGCTTGCATGTAATCTCTGAGGTTATGCGTCATGTGTCC
>CAIVZW010000827.1 GCA_903910495.1 uncultured beta proteobacterium | reverse complement strand
GGGCGAACTGCTGGCCGAGATCGAAACGCCGGAAATCGACCAGCAGCTGAGCCAGGCGATGGCCGCGCGCGACCAGGCGTCGTCGAATCTGGTGCTGGCCAGGAGTACCGCCGAGCGCTGGGAAAACCTGCGCAAGAAGGATGTGGTCTCGCAACAGGATCTCGACGAGCGGCGCAGCAGCGCCGCCCAGTCACAGGCCAGTCTGGCGGCAGCCGAAGCGAACGTCCAGCGCTTGCGCCAGTTGGGCGACTTCAAGCGGGTCGTGGCCCCCTTCGCCGGAGTGATCACCCGGCGCAATGTCGACGTCGGCGACCTGATCGACAGTTCGCGTCTGCTCTTCCTGCTGTCGCAGACCGATCCGCTGCGTGTCTATGTCAGCGTGCCGCAGTCCGCCGCCCAACTGGTCAAGATCGGTCAGCAGGTTGTAGTGACGCAGGCCGAGCTGAGCGGCCAGCGTTTTACCGGCAAGGTGGCGCGTACCTCGGCGTCGATCGATGCCGCTACGCGCACGATGCAGGTCGAGATCGAACTGCCCAACCCCGACGGCCGCCTGCTTCCGGGTTCCTACGTGCAGGTAGTGCTGCCGCTGCAGGAGAGCGTGTCGCTGATCGCACCGACCAATACGCTGTTGATTCGCGGTGAAGGGACGATGGTTGCCGTCGTCGATGCGGAAGGGCGCGTGGCGCTGCGCCGTATCGGTGTCGGGCGCAACTACGGCGCCAGCTTTGAAATCCTGGAGGGCGTCAGCGAAAGCGACCGGCTGATACTCAATCCTCCGGACTGGCTGGCCGATGGCCAGAAGGTCGTGCCGGCGCCGGACAAGGCCAGCCCATGAGTCTGCGGCGTACGCTGATCGCCGCCGGCTGCGCCGTCGTGCTTGGCTGTGCGGTCGCCCCCGAGTACCAGAAGCCGGCACTCAACCTGCCACTTGCCTGGAAGGTCGAGGCCCCCTGGCGCGAAAGCAGGCCCGACGACGCCGCAGCCAAGGGACCGTGGTGGCAGCGCTTCGGTGACGCCGAACTCGATGCGCTGGAACAGCAGGCGATGGCCGGCAACGCGACGCTGGAACTGGCCAGTGCGCGGCTGGCGCAAGCCAGGGCGGTACTGGCAGCGACCTCGGCGGGCCTGCTGCCACAGCTCGGCATGAGTGTGCGTCCGGGACGCCAGCAGATTTCGGCAAACCGGCCGTTGACCAACTACAAGAGCCCCAATTTCGCCACCGTGCAGGATGACTACGTCGTATCGATGGCGGTGAGTTACGAGTTTGATCTGGCCGGGCGCGTCGAACAGACGATCGCCGGCGCCCGGGCCTCGGCCGAGCAATCGGCCGCCGATCTGGAGAACGTGCGCCTGTTGCTGAGCGCCGACCTGGCGACCAACTACTTCAACCTGCGCGAAATCGACACCGAGATCGACGTGCTGCAAAGTGCGCTCACCTTGCAGCGGCGTTCGCTCGAACTGGTCGACGCCCGCCACGATCTTGGCGCGGCAACCGGACTCGATCTTGCCCAGCAGCAGGCGCTGCTCGATACGACATTGGTACAGCTGGAGTTGCTGCGCCGCCAGCGCGGTCAGTTCGAACATGCTGTGGCGACGCTGGTCGGCGTTTCCGCCGCTCAGTTTGCGCTGGCACCCGACCGGCGCGAGCGGATCGCACCAGCGGTGCCGCTCGGCGTACCCTCGGATATCCTCGAGCGGCGCCCCGACGTGGCGGCGGCAGAACGCGCCATGGCCGCCGCCAACGCGCAGATCGGGGTGGCCAGCGCGGCCTTCTATCCGAGCATCATGCTCGGGTCCACCGCCGGCTTCGAGAGCCGCGCGCTGGCAAGCCTCTTCGATGCGCCGAGCCTGCTGTGGTCCTTCGGCCTGACGGCGGTACAAGCCCTGTTCGATGGCGGCCGGATCCGCGCCAATGCGGATTTCGCCCGCGCCGGTTATGCGGCGACCGTGGCCAACTACCGGCGCGTGGTGCTCGGCGCGATGCAGGAGGTCGAAGACGGCATCACCGGAGTGATCGCCCTCGAACGCGCCGAGCTGCAGGCGCGTACCGCCATGGCTAGCGCGCGCCGGGTTCTCGAGATGACGACGGCGCGCTACGAGGGAGGGGCATCGACCTACTTCGAAGTCATCGCGGCACAACAGGCCCTTCTCAACAGCGAACGGCAGGCAGCCCAGTTGCTCGGCCAGCGCATGGTCACCACGGTATTCCTGATCAAGGCTCTCGGTGGCGACTGGCCGCGCGCATCGTCAGGTGCATTGGAAAAGGGCGCGTCAGCCCAATGATTATTCACTTTGGATACATTTCATGGAATCAACGATAAATCATAGCTTTACGCCAAAAGTCACGCCCAAGCTGACGGTATCCACGACTATTTTCACCGTGATGTCGAAACTCGCTGCCGACTGCGGTGCGATCAATCTGTCGCAGGGCTTCCCCGATTTTCAGGCCGATCCGGCCTTGTTCGAGGCGACGCTGCGAGCCATGCGCGAGGGGCGCAACCAGTATCCGCCGATGATCGGCATGCCCGAGCTGCGCAGCGCCATCGCCGACAAAGTCGCGTCGCTCTACGGGATGCGTTACGACACCGATCAGGAAATTACGGTCACGGCCGGGGCGACGCAGGGCATATTTACGGCGATAGCCGCCTTCGTCCGTAGCGGTGACGAGGTGATCGTCTTCGCGCCGTATTATGACAGCTACGTGCCATCGATCGATACGGTCGGTGGCCGTGCGGTTTATGCGCAGCTCGAATTTCCGGATTACAAGCCGGACTGGAACAAGGTGCGCTCGCTGATCACGCCGCGCACGCGCATGATCATCATCAATTCGCCGAACAATCCGACCGGCAGCCTGCTCGATGCCGACGATCTGGAGGCGCTGGCCGGTCTCACACGCGGTACCGATATCGTCGTGCTTTCCGACGAGGTCTACGAGCACATCGTTTTCGATGGTGCGCGGCATGCGAGC
>CAIVZW010000826.1 GCA_903910495.1 uncultured beta proteobacterium | reverse complement strand
CGGATCTCCTGAGTTCCTTAGGGTGTGCGACCACAGCCGGGCGCGTTATTGCCGCCAGCGACATCAGTGCAGCGGTTGCAGTCAGTGGGTGAAATATGACGTCAGGCAGTTGCCGGCCAAGAGCCGACTTAGCTGCCGCTCCTCCATGCCGGACATAGATCAGGTGGAGCCAACCGTAACCACCGCAGGGCCTTTATTCACCGTTAATTCTCTGTCCATATGAACGAGGCCAACTCTCTCATTTCAATGATGGCGATACTGCAATTGTCAGCAGCAGGTGTAAATTGATACAAACCAGCGATTCCTATTCTAGGGCTATTTTCTGGTACACAATGTTCTTACGGTTCCACGTATAGGTCAGATGCAACCGTTTGGCATCGGCAATGATGGCAGGGTAGGAGAATTCACCCTCGTCGATTTCCATGTCGAGAATTTTCGTCCAGCTTGCTCCGTTGTTGGACGAAAACGCGAGGGAGATCGGGTAGCGCCGGCCCCAGTTTCCCGCTACTGGGTTGTAAGCCAGGACGAGACCGCCGTCATCCAGGCGCACGACGTCGATGCCGCTGTTGTTGTTGGGCAAGGTCGTCGCATATGCCGGGCACCAGTTGCGCCCATAGTCGGACGAATCACTGCGATAGACGGAACCGCGGGTACTGCGCATCAACATGTGCACCCGGCCGGGCGTCGACTCCCATAACGAGGGTTGGATCACGCCATCCCACTTGAAGATACGGGTCACGTCGGTTTCCCACAAAGCGTTGGCCGCCAGACCGTCCCACTTTTCGCTGTTGCCGATCGCATTACGCTCGCGGTGGTCGATCGGCACGTCGTACTTGCGCCAACTCTTCCCGAGGTCTTCCGAGACATCAGCGAACGAATCCCAGACCTCCTCGGTCTCCAATGAACCCGGCGCGATCCATTCACCATTGGACAGGACAATCAGTTTGTTGCGCACCGGTCCGCGCGGCAAGCTGTCGCCGGGGACGAGTTCCGCGGATGGCGACCAGCTACGGCCGAGATCGCTCGATACAGCCCAGCGAGTTATCCAGGAGTGGACAGATGGGCCTACCTTGTAGAACAGCCACACCTTGCCTCCAACCCTGTGCAGAACCGGGTTCCAGTGGGCGAGTCCCGCCTCGGCGAGCATACGCTCGGGCTTCTGCCAGATGCCGCCTTCCGTCCGAGCCAGCCATATTGCCACGTCGCCTTCGCCTTCGCGCAGCCCGGCAAAGAATGCGGCCAGCAACTCACCGCCCGGCAAGCTCAAAATGGTCGATGCATGGCAGTTGTTGAACAGCGTGTGGCCCTGCTGAAGCAGAAGGATTTTTCGATTCTCGATCACTTTCATTTCGAAACACTTCCATCGGTGCCCGCGGTGAAATGCGGTACCACCATGACGGTGCCCGCTTCGATTGCCTCGGCGACTCTCATTGTGTTGGCAGCATTGCTAAAATTTGACGCGGTGTCCGATCCGTCGGTAATGGCACGGAAGAAATCCCGATACTCATCGACGATTCCCATCGTTAGGAGAAGCCCTCTTTCTTCTTCATCGTTGATGACGGAAATCAATTCGCCTTTTTCGTGAATCTCGATTTTGCCGGGGTGGTCGCTGGTATAGGACTGCGGGCAGTGTAGGTAGATCGAGGTATCTTGGCCGTGCACTTCGTAACGCTCGACACTGGATCCGCAACAAGGGAAGAACTTGAAGATTCCACGTGATCCCGATTCAAAAATGACCGAGCTGATCCAAAAGCTGGAACCGTTTTGCGCGATTTCCCCCGTTTGGGTCCGCACAGCCCGTATCGGACCGCACAGGTATTCCATGTAGTTGATGCCGTGCACGCCGGTTTCCCGCACGAAGTGATCGTAGAGTCGCTCGTTGCGATAGAAGTGACACTCGGCGAAGTAGGCGCCCTCGATATCATCCACGAGTTCCTTGAAACGGCGGTTGATCGGCATATACCGACGATTGAAGGCGACGACATTCGGAACCTTGACCAGATCAGCCAGCTTCATCGCTTCTTGGTAAGTCCTGCCTGGCGGCTTTTCGGTAAATATGGGCAGGCCACGAACCAGCAACTTGCTGACGACTTCCATGAGCACGCTTGAATTGACAAGAACTACGTAGCAATCCACGTGTTCATCGGCCAGCACGTCTTCCAGGGTACGATAAACATGGCGAATGGAGAACTGTCGCGCCACCTGTTCAGCCGTCTCCGTGGTCCGATTCCAGATCCCGGCAATCTCGATTGCCGTCTCGCTCGCGAGGATAGCTAGGGAAGGCAGGTGGTATTGCCTCGCCCATTCACCGGCACCGATGACCGCGATGCGCAGAGGTTTGTTAGCCGGATTCATCTTGGATCGCTTATCCTCATGCTTATAAGTGGTAAATAACCGCGCTTTAGGAATCGACACTGCCTGCTTAATGTACTGTCGTGTCTTTTCCGGAATACCCAAATAACCGCGAGATTTCGTTGGCTGCTGCCATAACCTGGGCCGCGATTTCGGGAACCCACTCGGGTGTAATTCGCGAGATGATACCCAGGGCGCTCAGCGAAGCGAATACTTTACCGTCGTGATCCTGGATCGGGGCGGCGACGCCGCGAACCATTTCATAATGCTCGGAATAACTCACTGCATAGCCAGCCCGGCGAATGTCGGCAAGGGCGGCACGCAAGTGCTGCATACTCGTGATCGTATTCTCGGTGAACTTCTGCAGTCCTTTTTCCTTGAGGGTGTTTTCGATGTCATCACGGTTCATGAAGGCGAGGATAGCTTTGCCTGCTGCGGTCGCATGCAAAGGCGCCGGAATGCCTATTCCACCATGATAGAGATGATGCGGCCAGGTCGTGCTGCCGGATTCGAAGCTCTCAATGGGCAGTATCTCGCCATGTGAAACCACGGTGAGGTGGACGGTGCAATCGATATCCTCGCTGAGTTTTTGCATGAAGGGTAGCGCGATCTTCCGAATTTCCAGTTGCGAACGGGCTCCGCTGCCCCACTCGATGAGTTTAACGCCCAACTCGTATTTCCCGCTCACTCGGTCCCGACGGACGAGTTCCTCGGTTTCCAGCGTAAAGAGGATTTTGAATAGCGTGCTTTTCGGCAGTGGAAACTGTTTGAGGATCTCGATATAGCTCAACGTTCCCTGGCTTTTGAGCAAGTCGAGGATGCGTATGGCCTTTACGATCGAATTTACCAATTCCATTGATCAAAGGTCTCTCAAAGTTTTTTTTAAGCACCGCGCCAACCGCGCCGTGCCGCACGAAGCAGTCCGTTTCAACTCATTGTGGCGATTAGGCCGCAAGTTTCCGGGGCGAGCTGCTCGCCCCGGAAACCTCTTATTTCACCGACTGAAGTGCCGCATAAAGCGCGCGGGATTTGTCATCGGCCTTTTTCAGAAAATCATCGACCATCGGCTTCACCGCCACCCGGAAAGCTGTCTTGTCCACCTCGTTGATCTTGACCCCGGCGGCTTTCATGTCGGCCAGAGATTTTTCGACATATTTACCGAAATCCTGGCTGAAGCGCTCCTGTGACGATTTACCGGCCTTCATCATGGCTTGTTGCAAATCGGGCGGCAGGGCGTCGTAGACTTTCTTGCTCATCAGAATGGGATCGGGAATGACGAACTGCTGGGTCAGCGAATAAAACTTTGCGACCTCCTGCATCTTGTTAGCGGTGATCACCGGCGGGCTATTTTCTAGACCGTCGATAACACCCTGCTGTACGGCGGAGTACACCTCACCCCACGGCATCGGCGTACCGATGGCGCCCATCGCCCCGATCGCATTGGCGAGGATTGGGTCCAGCATGACGCGAACCTTGACGCCTTTGAGGTCGCTGGGCGTCTTGATCGGGCGCTTGGTATTGAGCACGCTCCGTTCGCCCATGTTCCACCAGCCGAGGATCTTGAAGCCGGAAGCCTCAGCAGCCTCGTTCAGAATCTTTGCGACCTCCGGATTACTCACTGCACGAAGTGCATGCTCGCCATTGTTGAAGGTGAAAGGAAGTGAGAACACCGACCACATCTTGTCGAAGTTCGAAAGATCGGAGGCCGCGCACTCCGACATCTCTATCGTCCCCGCGCGCAGCCCCTCGAGTTGCCCCAACTGGTTGCCAAGCTGAGAACTCGGATAGAACTTCATGACGACCCTGCCACCGGACGCCTCACTGATAAGTCTGCCAAGTTCCGCCGCGCCTTCCGCCTGCGCGCCGACGGGCGGATAAACGACCGCGTACTTCATTTCAATCTTGCTCGCAGTCTGGGCAAATGCCGTCCCGGCAGCGATCACCATAGTGCAAGCCGCAGCGATGATTATCTTTTTAAACCGACTGTTCATAATGAAATCCTCCTGTAAAGCGATCGAAAGCCCGATCAGGCATGTGGGTAAGCGACAACAAACGACATCAAACAGCAAACGACATCAAACAACGAACGAAAAAATAATTAGAGATAGCCGAGAATCCGCGGAACGATCAGAACGAATTCGGGTACATACGTCACCAGCATAAGAACGATAATTTCTGCAACCAGAAAAGGCATGATTGCCCTGAACGTCTGATCGATCGGCACCTTGGCGATGCCACTGGCAATGTACACGCAGACGCCGAGAGGCGGGGTTCCAGCACCGATGATCAGGTTGAGAACCATGATCAGACCAAAATGGACACCGTTGATACCGAGTGACACAGCGATCGGCGCCAATATGGGAGCGAGGATAATTACGGCAGCGGCGCCATCCATGAACATGCCGACGAAGAGCAGCAGCACATTGACGAGAAGCAGATACACGGCCGGGGAATGCGAGACGGATAGAAAGAACTCGCCGATGAAGACCTGTACCTGCACCGCAGCGAAAACCCATCCGAGTATTCGCGCGCAGCAAATGATCATCAGCACGTTGGCGGTGAGAAAGGCCGTGTGCTTGAACATCGGAATCAAGTCGCGGAGTTTCAATGTCTTGAGGACGAAGAAGCCGATGATCAGGGAGTATAGGACGGCTACGGCCCCGGCTTCAGTCGGGGTAAAAAAGCCACCAAGAATGCCGCCGATGATGATTACCGGCATGATGAGTGGCAGAATGCCCTGAACCGTGATCTTCATCGCCTCGGCGAACGGAATCGTTTCGTAGCGCCGGGGAAATTTCTGTTTCACGTTCATGATCAGGACGGCTATGATCAGTGATACGGCAATCCCGATGCCGGGAATGATCCCTCCCATGAACATCGCGCCGATCGATTCGCCGACAGTGACGCAGTACACCACCATCATGATGCTCGGCGGAATGATCGGGCCGCAGGTCGACGCGGCGGCGATGAGCGCCGCACTCCAGGCAGGCTTGTAGCCTTCCTTTGTCATCGCCGGAATCAGTAGCCCGCCGATCGCCGAGGTATCGGCCTGCGCCGACCCGGTCACGCCACCAAAGAACATGCATCCCAAGACAGCACTGTTTGCTAGACTCGCAGGGGACTTCCCGATCAGTAGGCGCGCGAAGGCAACGAGCCTTTCGGTAATGCCGCCGCGATTCATCAGTTCGCCGGCCAGAATGAAAAAGGGGATTGCCAGCAGCGGAAAAAAACTCGCGCCGCTGAAGATTGATTGCGGAATGACCAGAAGGGGATTCCCCTTGACCATGAAGAGGCCGGCCGCACCCGCTGCGCCGAGCGCCAGATATATGGGCACGCCGAGCAACATTAAAGCGAAAATCAAAGCGAGTAGCGTCAATCCGATATCCACGTGGTTCCCCTCTAATTTCTACGAATGCTGTTATTGATGGCTGTTGGACCTGAACTCGACGATCACCGTCTTCAGGTATTCATAAGTTGCGAGGAACGCCCCGACCGGCAAGATTGCATAGACGTACTGGATCGGGATGCGCAGCACCGTCGTGACCATTCCTCGGGAGTCCGCCGCATATCGCGCGGCAGCGACGAGGAAGAGAACGAGAAAGGCAAGTCCGATAAGACTCGTCACGCACCTGACTACGTGTCGGGCAGGCCGCGGCAAGAGGTCGATGAACACGATCAACTCAGTGTGCATCCCACGGCGGGTAACCGCGGGAACGCCAAACATCACCATCGACACCATCAGGATGGTGACCACCTCGTCGGTCCAGAGGATGCCGCTGTCGAGCACGTACCTGAAGAACACTTGGACGATGACGATTATAGAAATGAAGACAAGCGTCCAAATGGAGACAAAATCCTCGATGAAACCAATGGTCCGATCAAATTGCGCGAAGGCCTTCTGCATACATCACCTCATGACAAAACTGCGATTTAAGTGTATCGATATGTATCCGGCTTGTTCCCGGAATTCGCCGGTCTTGACGTCGACACCACACCTTCACTGGACTAACACGCTCTTGAGCGGGCCACTGCGCGCCGCTCCTTGGAATGCTTCGGCGGCCAAGTGAAATGGAAAAACCGTGACGAGCTTGTCCCACGGAATGTCTGCCGATAACAGAAGATCGAGCGCCTGCGAACCCCCTTCTGTGTTTGGGTACGGGAAGGGACCCTTGGCGCCGACGACGGTCAGTTCTTTGCGGAAAATCGGCAGTGGCGCGAACGCGACAGCACCGGCCGGCACGCCGGCAAGGATCACCGTTCCACCGAGCCGGGCAAGATCGACGGCGAGCGTGAAAACCGCGGCAATGCCGGTCGCATCGACGACGACATCGTAATCTGATGCCATTTCCTGGCCGGCCTTGAAATTCCCGGATTCGAATTGAACACACCGGTCAAGTCCGAGTTCTCGGCCCAGGCCGACTCGGCTAGACGAGGTATCGGCACCGACGATGCAGATTTCGGGGGTCGATTTCTTGAGCAGCAGAGCGGCAAGCATTCCCATCATTCCAAGACCAAGAACAAGCACGCGTGAACCGCGCGCGACCGCAACACGCGTCGAGATGCGCATCGCACAACTGAGCGGCTCGAAAAGGGTAGCCCTGACATCGTCGATCGCGTCGGGGATTCTGATGATCGGCCTGAAGTCCTGGGCGCAGCTCACCAGACAGAATTGTGCAAAGCCGCCCGGGTAGAACTGGTTTGTCGACAACACGCAGTAGTTGGGAAAGCCGCGCTGGCAGGGTTCGCAGTGACCGCAAGCGCGTGCGAGTCCCGCCGCGATACGATCGCCGGTTTTGAAGTCTTCAACGCCGGTCCCGACGGACACGACCTTGCCGGAAAATTCGTGGCCGAAGAAGGCGGCTTCCATTTCGCCCTGACGATAGAGCCGAAGGTCGCTCCCGCATATGCCGCAGGCGCTTACCTCGATCAATACCTGGTCCGGGCCTGGCTCAGGTAGCTCGACTCTGGCGAACTCAACTCGCTCGGGTCCGCGAACCGCCAGCGCCTCGCACGATCGCATCGCGGTGTTCATAGCGCGACCACTTGCCGCTCCCTCCCTGAGCGATAGGCGGCGTCGATGAGTTTCATCACCTTGATCATCTCGCCGACGGAGGCGCTCGGGCGATTCCCGGCAGCCAGGTCGTCCAGGGTCTTGCGGATGAAGATTGGGTAAAACAGGTCGGTATCCGTGATGATCTTCTTCTCGATGCGGGACCCATCGTGGCTCGCCCACGCGTACTCTCCATCGCGGATTTCCATGTACCCCTTCGTGGTCGTCAAGCAGCATTCGAAGTGGCGCGGGTGCGCTTTATCCTGCGGATAGGCGTAACCGGTTTCGACCGTGCAAACGACGCCATCGTCGGTCGACAGGACGACAGTGGAAAAGTCTTCAACTGCGATGCCGTATTTCCGGCGGCTAGGCACCGCGTAAACTCGGCTGACGCGATTCGCTTCGAGCAGCCGAAGCGAAAAGTCGAGGAAATGAACGGCCAGGTTGATCGTGCAGCCGCCGCCGGATTCCGCAGGATCGAGTAGCCATGCGCTGTCGGCCTTCGGATAGCGCGACGGGGGACCGGCAATGAAGCGAAAGTAGGCGTTGGTAAGATCACCGAACGCGCCTGCCGATTTCAATTCGTCGATCATCTGCTGGATCGGACTGTTGCGAAACACGAAAGGCACTGCGATGAAAGCATTCTCGCGCTCGGCAAGGACACGCAGGGCTTCGATTTCGGATGCCGACCGGCCCATCGGTTTTTCCATCGCGAATGGGATCTTTTGTTCAATTAGATGTGCCGCAATTGCTGGCATATCCCGGTGACGACCGAAGGCAAACACGAAATCAGGCCGGGCTTCGGCCAACATCGCCTTGTAATCGGCGCTAGCGTTGCAGCCGAAGCGGGCAGCGACCCGGGCAGCGACGTCCGCGTTTTGATCAGATACACCGACGACACGAACGTCCATGGAGGCGAGTGCGTCGATGTAAAGGGGTGCGTGCCAGTGTGAAGCTTCGATTAGCGCGATTTTCATTTGACTAAGCTCTCCATTTGTCTGCTTGGACGCCGATCATGAACGATAACGGGAGAAGTTTTAATTGGGAAAAATTTCAAGCGATTGTACATGAACGGACTCCAAAATAAATAAAGTTTCTATATATGAAATTAGTTCCTTATTATAAAAATTTGTGGCATATTACCTTTTCCGTTCTCATGATATTTTTTTTATTAGGCTATCCGGCTCAGTTGATTTATTTAATCTGGGTACGGATGGGTATGTGAAGTATGTCCATAAACGAGTATAGAGGAGGATTAAAAATGTTTAACATGAAAAAACTTGCCGTCACTGTAAAATTCTTCGTCACTGTTTTAGCGCTTTTTGCGGTCGGAGGTTTGCAAACAACCAACGCTGCCGACGATGTCAAACCTAAATTTGTTTTCAAAGTCGGACACGACCAGCCTACAAATCATCCGTATCACAACTTTGCGCTCACCTTTGCGGCGGAAGTAAAAAAAGGAACGAACGGTCAGGTCCAAATTGAAATTTTCCCCGGCGCTCAATTGGGTTCCGAATCTGCCATGACTGACAGCGTACGCATTGGAACGCTCGATTTCCTGATCAGTACCACAGGGAATTCTTCATCTCTTCTTCCCCGCATGGGTATCATGGGTATGCCGTTCATGTACGAGAGCGGTGCTCACGCGCTCGCCGTCAGCAAAGACGCAGAACTGCTGAAATACTATCAGGACATCGTCCACAAAGCCGATGTCGGAATCGAGCTGCTGTCTTTTGCCGCGAGTGGTCTGAGAAACGTTTATTCCACAGTACCGATCACCTCTCTCGCGGATCTTAAAGGCTTAAAAATCAGAACTCAGTCTTCTCCGATTGAAGTTGAGGTCTGGAAAGCTTTGGGTGCTATCCCAACTTCGATGCCCTTTGCTGAAATCTACACGGCCTTGCAGACCGGCCTCGTAAAAGCTGCCGAAAACTGCCCGACATCCTACGTCATCAACAAACATAACGAGGCCGCTCCTTATTACGTCAAGACCGAGAACAGCTGGATGATGCATCCTATTCTTGCTTCGGTGCGTGCGCTCAACAAAGTGGATGACGCGACCAAAAAGGTATTTTATGCCGCCGCCAAGGTCGCTTCGCAAGCGATTTACGATGCGCAGCAGGTTTCCGACGACAAATTCCTCGCAGAAGGTATCAAGGCCGGCGTTAAATATACCGCCATCATCGACAGGAAACCATTCATGGCGATCGTCATCCCGATTCAGGACAAAGTCGCAAAAGATCTCGGTACCGAAGTTGCCCTCCGCAGGGTCCGTGCGGTGGCGCCTTCGATCGCAAAATAGAAAATCCTTATTTGATTCCTGATACTACCGGCTGCTTGAAAAGCTGTATTTTTCAAGCAGCCGGCTGTCAACAGTGGAGATAACATGCCTGGGAGATACCTGGATCAATTCTTATTGGGGGAAACACATACAACCCCAAGTCGTACCATAACGGAAGCCGATGTGGCGACGTTTGCCGGCGTG
>CAIVZW010000825.1 GCA_903910495.1 uncultured beta proteobacterium | reverse complement strand
TTCGCCGAGAAGATTCCCTGGAAGGAATATGGCCAGCCTCAGGACGTGGCCGATGCTGTTGCCTTCCTTGCATCGGAGAAATCCCGTTACATCACCGGTGAAATCCTGGATGTGAACGGTGGTTTCGTCATGGACTGATCCTCGCGGATCATCTCACCAGGCGTGCACCAGTCCCCGGCCATTGGCCCCGATCGCATTTCCAGTCATCTCCGCCGATGCTCACGATGTGCACGCCTTTCTCCACGGTCCCGGCCATGACGAAACTGAAGGCATGCACTCCGTGCATCAAGATGGCCTGGTCGAGGAAATGATCGACCCTGCCGCAAGCTTGGATGCAGCCACTACCGCATTGCCGAAGGATAGAAAGTTCAACGCCACTTTTGAATCATGAGTTGCTGTTGAAATCCGTCCAGACGCCTTCCAGTGCTGCAGAAACTTTTTTGTACAGGGCAAACTTTCTGGCATAGACGGGCATGGTAGCCGGATCGGGCTCGAGCCGGCATTTAATGCGCACCATGTTTCCTGCTGCCTCCGGCAAATCCTTGTAGATTCCTGCCGCGACGGAAGCGGCCATGGCACAGCCCAGGGTACCCAGTTCCCTGGTCTCGACAATCTCCACCGGCAGCCCGAACACATCGGCAAATATCTGCGCCCAGAACAAGGAATTGGCGGCGCCTCCGGCGAGTCTGACGGCTTCTGTTGCGCTGCGCTTGGCCAGCAATTTCTCCACATGGACCCTATGGCAGAAAACAATGCCCTCCAGAACGGCGCGGATGATCTGGGGTCTTGAATGATTGCTTTCCAGCCCCACCAGGCATGCCTTGGCACGGGGGTTGTAATTGGAACCAAAAATGTACGGCAGAAAAATGATGTTCTGTTCTTGTGCAGTCACCTGGGCCGCCAGCTCGCTGCAATACTGGAACACATTGACACCCAGTTCCCCGGCCCTGCGTTTTTCCTCGGCCAGGAACATCTCCAGGAACCACTCGAAGTTGCTCGCCGAGGTCGGACTGCATTCCTCGATCAGGTAGTATCCGGGAATGCAGTACAGCGAATTCATCATCACCGATTTATCGATCACCGGTGTCCTGGAGATGTATTCATTGATGCTCCAGGTCCCGGCGATGACACCTATCCTGTCTTCATTGACGATATTCATGGCGATGGCACAGGCGTCAATATCGAACATCCCGCCGGCCAGCGGAGTCCCTGCCCTGAGCCCAGTCTCCGCGCTGGCAGCCTGACTGACAACGCCGCAGAAGTCGGTTGATGTTTTCAACGGCGGCAAGGCGTCGAACAGGTCTTCGAGTCCGAATTCGGCCAGAAGCTCGCGATCGAAGCCTTGCTCTTTCAGGTTCAGCATGTTCGAGCCCGAGGCATCAGTCACTTCGGAATAAGCCTCACCCGTCAGCCTGAAGCGGATGAAATCTTTCACCCCGAAGATCCATTTGACATTGGCAATGATCCCGGGCCGGTTATCCCTGAGCCAGCACAGGAGTGAAACCGGCTGACAGGCAAGGATCGTCTGGAAGGTCCTGGCAAAGACCCGGTCGGCGGTTCCGTCGGCAGTCCATTGCTCCGGATAACGCCAGGCACGACTGTCGGTCGACACGATTCCATTGCCGCAGGGTTTATCGTCCCGACTCCAAAGGTACAGGCCCTTGCCATGGCCGGTGCAGGCCACTCCGCTGATTTGCGCTGCTGCGATGCCGGAACCGGCAATGGTCTCCCGGATGACCCTGCAGTTCGTCCGCCAGAGTTCATCCATGTCACGTTCCGTATGTCCGGCCTGGGGTATCAGCATTTCGAGCCGGGATGACGATGCTGCGATTTCATTTCCTGTGCGGTCAAAGATGACCGCCTTGCACATCGACCCCCCGTTATCAATGCCCATGAAATAAGTTGCCATGTTGCTCCTCATGATTTCAGAACTTGGCTCCATGAATGCCTGACTCACCAGGAAAGATCAATATCGTTTTTAAGATCACTCGATACAATAATACAATTTTACTTTTATTGATTTTCATCTTATGTTGCAGAACTCAAACAGGTTCATGCACAAAAAAAGCAGGGTGAAAAGAACCATTTTCGAAGACTCGGGGAATTCCGGTCAGTCTATCAGCTTGCACCGGATTTCCTTTGACATGGCGCAAAAGCACGGCGATACTTCCCTTGGAGGGGGTTGAATTTCCTATCCTCTGATGGTGTTGTATCCAAATTCTTAATCTTTTCTGGGGGTACTATGAGAATTAGAAAATTATCTGGAATCATTGTTTCTATCCTTACTTTAACGGTCGGTATTTCGGTGATGGGTTTCAGTCCGGTTTCTGCCCAGGAAAAGCCCATTGTTATCAAGTTTGCCCACAGCGATCCACCTGATCCGGTTGTTGGCCCGGCGCACGGGGACGCGGTTACCTTCAAGAACCTGGTTGAGAGCGCATCGAACGGTCGGCTCAAGATCGAGATATACCCGGCCAGCCAATTGGGATCCGAGCGGGAACAGCTTGAAGCCGTCAAGTTGGGTACCGTCGAGATGTGCAATATTAGCGAGGGTGCGGTTGCTGGTATCTTTTCGGAAATCCTGGTGCTGGGGATCCCCTATCTCTTCGAGTCGGCGCCCCTGGCCTGGAAGGTCCTTGATGGGCCTTTCGGCAAGGACCTGATGGAGGAAATGAGGAAGAAGACCGGCGTCAAGACCCTCACTATTACCGAAAACGGGTACCGGAACTTCACCAACAGAGTCCGCGCCATTCATAAGCCTGATGATATGAAAGGCATGAAGATCAGGACGATGGAGAACCCTGCCCACATGGAGATGGTACGGTCTCTGGGCGCCTCTCCGACGCCTGTTGCCTGGGCTGAGACTTACACGTCATTACAGCAAAAAGTTGTCGATGGGCAGGAG
>CAIVZW010000824.1 GCA_903910495.1 uncultured beta proteobacterium | reverse complement strand
TTTCTGCGGCCACATCGGCGGCGATGATTTCATGGTGCTGTTTCAGAGCGAAGACTGGGAGCGTCGCTGCATTGAAGCACTACGCCTCTTCGATCTGCGGATAGCAGAGGCCGTCGACAACGACCAGCTTACCGATCAGTCTGATGGTCGTGGCTACTACGCCGAGAACCGGCGAGGGCAGATGGTTTTCTATTCGCTACCCGCGCTGTCGATCGGTGCAGTACCCGTGGGTGTTGATGTCTTTGAATCGCACCGGGAAATCTCGGCGGCAGCAGCAGAAGCCAAAAAGAACGCCAAGAAATCGGCCGGCAGCAGCCTATTCATCGAGCGCCGGCAAGTTTTACAATAAATCCAGGGCATGCAGCAGGCGTTCGCTAAATTCCGCCGGCGAGGTCGATATGACCTCGCGCGGCACCCCGAAGCCCTTGGCCAGGCGTTCGCAGTCTTCGAAACCGTAGGCAACGACGAACGGATAGATTCCGGCCCCGATCGCCGCGATGTAGTCGCTGTACTCATCGCCACAGGCGAAGGTCCGTGCCGGATTGACGGCAAGGCATTCGCGCGCTCGTTTCAGTTGCCCTGTTTTGTCCTCACCCAGGGGAATGCAGGCAAAATAATCGAAATCGTTGATGTCAATGTCGTGTCTCTGGAATAAGTACTTTAACGTTTCTTCAGGGTCAATCGTCACATTGCGGGTGACGAGTCCGACGCGGATGGCCGGGTCCGCGAGAAGCGTGCGCAGCAGCGAGGCAACACCAGGATACAGGGAGGCCTCGTTGCGGTAGATTTCCGTCAGCGTCGCCAGCAGCCGTTTGCGACTCTGCTTGCCGAACTGTTTGCGCAAATTGGTCGGAAACTCCCGCAGTCCGCCAAGATATTTCAGGAGCTTGCGGCGCTTCTGGAAACGTTCAAGGTCGCCGATGGCCATCCCGTGGTGCAAAAAGGTCTGCTCGATGGCATGAAAGGCATCGACGAGGGTGCCGTCGGCGTCGAAGATAACCAGTCGTTGCCGATTCACGAACGGGGTCATGCGCTGAGCCCTTCAGCAATCGGTCGCCTGAACGCCAGCCAGGCGGGCAAGGCATGTGCGGCCCAGACGTCTTTCACCGGCACCAAGATCACGCTATCCCAGGTGTTGTTGCACGGCGGCAGACGCCCGAGGGCGCTGGCGCAGCTGCATGGCAGCGCCAGCGAGGAGGACGATAAACGCATGCGGCAAATCCTTGGTTGGGACAACAGGCCCTACCATAGGCGTTGCAGATTAACTTTTCGTGACAGCGTCAGCGCTTTCCTGCCGCGCCGGCCGGATTGGCCGTGCAGATCCGTTCAACCCGGATTATCCATTAGCCCAAAACCCGTTCACCCTGAGCTTGTCCCCCCAGATTTCGCCAAATGGACAATATGGATTCAACCGATATGGCGCAGGTGAATGGCGACTGACAGTTGTGCGCCCATCCAGCCCAGGACGGCGCCAATCGCCGCCAGTGCCGCGATGTTGCCGGGCGAGAGTCCGTGCAGGGCAAACGTTGCGCCGTAGAGGCTGACGAGTTCGCCGACAGGCTCAGCCAGCAGCAGGCTGCCGAGGGTAACGAGCAGGGCGGCA
>CAIVZW010000823.1 GCA_903910495.1 uncultured beta proteobacterium | reverse complement strand
TGGTACGCATGACCCTGGCCATCAGTGATGTCGAAGTCTATGAAGCAAACACCGGCGAAATGGGTGTGAAAATGACGAACAGCCTGCGCCCGCATATTGTTCTGATGGACGTCATGATGCCGGGTGAGATTAACGGCTACCAGGCATGCCGCCAGATCAAGGACGATCCGAACCTGAGCGGCACCGCAGTCGTCATGCTCACGGCGCGCAGTCAGCAGAGTGATCTTCTCGCCGGCAAAGCGGCCGGTGCCGATGCCTTTCTGGTCAAGCCTTTCAGTCCGCTGCAACTGCTCGGTGAATTCCAGCGCGCCAGGGACCTCGTTGAAAAACTTAGAGTAAATCTATGCTTATGCCCCTGAGAATCGCAGTAGTAGAAGCTGACGAGGATCTGCGCGAGTTCCTTGACGGGTCTGTCAGTCCAGATGCAGCTCCTCGGCAACGTCCTTGATGGTGCCGCTTCGGCAGCGCCGCCCGACGAACCAGGCAAACCGCTTCGTGTAGAACGGGTTGTCTGCAAGAAAGTCGAGTTGCTCCCGCTTCACCTTGCCCTCCTGGAGGATCCATGCGTCGCTTGATCGCTTTTATTGCTCGCGTCATCACCGCGCTGCGTTACATGCGCCGGCTTAATTATCCACGCCGTCTGGCGTGGGCAAAGGCGGCGCGATCAAGTGGCAACTAGCCAGATTGGCATCCATCACGCGCTGCCAGTTTTCCGACTCCAACTCGACCAGAGGCTTGCGTAATTGGATTCCTGCATTGTTGATCAGAATATCGACTTCAACAGTGTTCCGTTCAATCGCCACAATGACATCTTAGTTTTCCTGCAGCAGCGTCAACTCGTCGTCTGCGTGTCGCAGGCGAATGGCCAGCGTCTTGGCCAGCTTCGTGAGCAGGACGAACGCGATGCGCTTATGACCTTCCGCCAGAGTGTCGAACTTGTCTCGGGTAAGCACGAACAATTCCGTGTCCAACGAAGCGATCGCGTCGTTCCCCCGAGGCTGCTGGTCGAGAAATGCCAGGCCTCCAAAAAACTCGCCGCAGCCGAAGGTGGCGATACGGCGCAAACGCGAACTGCCGCCCACGCAGCCCATCATCTGGACTTCTCCTTTGCGGATCAGGTAGAGATTGGCATCCGTCTCGCCGCGTGAATAAATGGTTTCCCCCGTCTTGCAGGAACGGATCTCCATGCAGTTTTTCAGGTCGATCAGCGTATCAGGCTTGCTGCCCTTGAACAGTTCGATTTCGTGCAGGTCCAGCGGTTGAAAATCGACTTCGTTCATCCCGACATCGCCGAGCAGCCGGTCTTCCACCCATTCGATGGCGGCCTCCAGCGTCGGCATGATGAGCACCTTTTCCCCATCCGGAGCGAGCCCGGCAAGTTGCAGGAATTCTCTCAGGTTACGGCCATTGGGCAGGCATTCGCGGACATTGGAGAGCAGTAGCGGGACATTGCGCTCGGCCAGGGCATCACGCACCAGGTTAAGCATGTGGGCGGCGGTGACGTCGACCGACTGGACGCGCTGCAGGTCGAGGATCAGGTAGTCAGTGGTGGCCAGTTCGGGTTCAAGGGTGAGGTACAACTGATGGGTGGTACCAAAGAAGAGGCTGCCCTGAAGTTCGAAAATCACGGCGGTATCGCCTTTCTGTTCGAGCCGCTGCATTTCGGTTTCCGGCCGGTACCAGGTCGATGAACGCTGGCCGACAAAGCTTTTGCGCCGGACCACCGTACCGCCCACCTGTTCGCGCAGGAAAAGAATGATCGAAAGGACGACACCGACAGCCGAGGCGGCAATCAGCCCGACAAAAAGAGCAACCGCGATCACGGCCAGAACGACGCAGAAATCGAGGACGGTCGAGCGGGATTCGAGGAAGCGCAGTGGATCGGTATCGATCATGCGCAAGCCGACGACGATCAGGATGCCGCCCAGGGTGGCAATGGGGATCCAGGCGACAAAGGCGCCCAGCAAGAGAGCGACCACCAGGGCCATGACGCCTTCAACGATGCCGGATATGCGGGTCTTGGCTCCACTGGTAAGGTTGACCAGGGTGGGGCCCATGGTGCCGGCACCGGGCATGCCGCCGACGGAGGAGGCGACAACGTTGGCAAAACCCTGTGCCGCCAGTTCGCGATTCGGATCATGCCGGGTGCGCGTCATCTGGTCGAGGATGACGCAGGTTTTCAGGGTGTCGATGGAGAGCAATGCAGCGAGGGTGATGGCATTGCCCACCAGACCGGCGATCTGTGAGAGTTTGAGTTCGCCGATCTGGTGCCAGCGGTTGGTGATGAGGTCGACATAGCCTTCGCCGGTGGCCCCGAGTGAGCCGATCACCAAGGGGTTGTCAGCAAGCTGACGCAGGCTGGGGTCGGTACTGGCGATTCCGGCATAGGTCAGTGCGCCGGCGGCAATGCCGAAAATAGTCCCCGGAACGGCTTTGGTTAACCGCGGGGCAATCAGCATGGCGACGACGGTGACGCCGCCAATGGCCAGTCCGCGCCAGTCACTGTGCAACGGATTGAGCAGGGCGTCCAGCCAGTAGGTTCCGGCGGGGGCGCCGGAAAATTTCGGAATCTGGCTGCCGATGATGATCAGGCCAACGCCGCTGAGGTAGCCGCTGACGACGGGGTAGGGAATGTATTTGATCAGTTTGCCGACGCCGAGAAAACCGATGAGGATCTGGATCATGCCGGTGAGGATGCCAAGAACGGTCATCATGAGGACGACAGTTACCGGCTGCACGCCCTGTGAGACGAGCTGGATGGCAAAGGCGGAGAGGACGGCGGCAGCCGGGGCGCACGGGGCGGTGATCAGGCGATCCGTACCGCCCAGGGTGGGGGCGATGAGGCCAAGGGCGGTGGCACCCAGAATCCCGGCCAGCGCGCCAAAAGCGGCATAT
>CAIVZW010000822.1 GCA_903910495.1 uncultured beta proteobacterium | reverse complement strand
TATCGGCAAGCAGAGATTGGGCACATAGTGGCCATCCATGATATCAATGTGAAACCAGTGTGCGCCGCCTTGCACCAGTTCCTCGACCTGCCGCCCCATTTCCAAAAAGCTGCAATTCGCCAGAGACGGCGCATTGATAATCTTGGTTTTGCTCATGTGTCTTTACTCCAACTTGTCGCCGTAGATCGCCTGAGTGTGCAAGTCCATAAATTTTCGATCCTCGGCGGTGGTGCTAACCATGCAATAAACGTAGCGAATGCCGGTTTTCGGGCAACCCACGTTAGGATGATAACCCGAAGGAATGGCGATCAAATGGCCGTTCTGAACCAGGGCAATTGCGTCTGGATTTTGCATGTCTTCGTAAACGCATTGCAGAGCAAAGCCGTCATCCATATTGAAATAGATGTAAACTTCTTCTCGTTTCACACCATGCTCATGTGGCGGCCAGGCCGTCCAGCCACCAGGGGCGCCGTAGCAAATCCCCATGAGCAGGCGACTTGAATCGAAACTTTCGTCAATAAAATTCCATACATCGCGACGCGTTCCCAATTCGACCTTTCCGTACACTTTGTGGCGCTCGTCGGCATCAACATCCTTGAAGGCGATGTGAACAAATGACGTTTGCCGATTGCACGGCGCACCGTAGCGGATGACAACCGCCGGGCCACTGGCGAGTTCTATGGCACTTTCTATTGGGAGATAGAGCATGTCTCCAAGGCTTGCGACCCCTGATTTGTCCTTGAAGCGGTAAGCCACTTCACCCTCAATAACCACGAGACAAATCTCATTGCATCCGCTCTTGACGGAGACGGTCGCTGCATTGATTTCCAGGCGTTGCAGACTGGTATATACAAGTCCAAGATCGCTTGGCTCGAGGAACTTTAGCGTTTCACTCGGCTTAAAATGGTATTTTGACATTGACTGCACAGCCTCCTTATATATTCAGTTTTGATGTGTTCCGGCTCAATTCGCCAGCCAAGACTCTTGAGTCCCTTCCTCGTTTGACATTGTCAAGTATCTGCTCATTAACATCGCGTTTCCGAGATAGGCATTTCTAGCCATGGTTTCTGCATAGAGTTGATGCTCACGTGCTTTTTTCGAGAAGATTGTTCCTGTCCATTCACTTGGGAAAGTGATAAAGAAATACATGTAAATCTTCGCTACCCACTCTTTTAATCGCGTGCGGCATACCCGCAGGAGCATACATCGCGCAACCGGGTTCCAGGTCAAATTCCTTGTCGTTTACAAGCATCTTGCCGTGGCCAGAAATGACATAAAACCCTTCGTTGTCTTCGTGCACACCCGGTTGTGGATACTCTTCGCTGAAAAAGATGTTAAACATCGCGCAGCAGGCTTGAACTGGCGTATTTTCCTCATTGAAAATGGGATAACTGTAGGCCCCCGGATAGGTGAGACGATTGTCTGCATCGGAGTGAGCAACATACGTAAGAGGCACTTCTTTCTCCTTGTCGTTAGGTATTCCAGTGGTGATTCATGTATGACTTGCAAATAAAAGGCAAGCTTTCGAAAAAAGCTGGCCAAGTGCGAAACCGCCGAGACTCATATCTATGGTCGCTTTCTGAAACCTGGTTATGGAATGGCTATTGTGGATTCTGTTCTTGCCCTCATCAAATACCATTTACACGGTTTATCCATACCCTATAGGTATCGGACTTTCTGGTGATTGGGGTCAGTCAGCTTATTTCAGCCGACGATAGAGATGTCGCCGATGAAGGATTGCCATGGTTCTTGCAGTCACAGCCTGATTAAGGCAACGTCAACAAGACGGCATTTCGCGGGAAGATTACCGTTGGCCTGAGGTGGTCGAACCGAGGCCTGTTTCCTTCGAATTCATGCCAAAGCTTGACCATGCCAAATCACCCAAATAGAATTTATCATGAAATGGGAATACCCGAACTTTCAAGTGAGATAATTACAATGCGGTTTTTTCGGGAGCACTGCCATGAGCGACGAAACTTTCTCTGAAAAAGAAGCGCATTGCATCTCCGGCTGGCTGGCATTGTTTCTCTGGCTGCTGGCCCTGGCGGGCGTCATCTGGCTTTTTGTCGGCAGCGTGCTGTACCGGGGCGAACCGCCGGTATTGGCCATCATCGGCATCGTGCTGCTCGGCTTCATGGGCAAGGGATTCGTCATCCTGCAGCCTAATATTGCCGGTGTTCTGATCTTCTTCGGGCGCTATTCCGGTACCCTCCGCGAGGGTGGTTTCTTCTGGTACAACCCCTTCAGCAAGCGCCAGAATATCTCGCTGCGCGTCGTCAATCTCAACACCGCGACGCTCAAGGTCAATGACATGGCCGGCAACCCCATCGAAGTCGCCGCCGTCATCGCCTGGCGCGTGAGCGACACCGCCAAGGCCAGTTTCGAAGTCGAGGACTACGCCAGTTTTCTCGCCATCCAGAGCGAATCGGCGATCCGTGCCGTAATCAGCACGCGCTTCTACGACGGCGACCAGCAGGGTAAAAATTCCCTGCGCGGTGATCTCGTTGCCGTGGCCCAGATGCTCACCGAAACGATCCAGTTGCACGTCGAACTGGCCGGGCTGGAAATCATCGAAGCCAAGATCACCCACCTCGCCTACGCACCGGAAATCGCCTCGGCCATGCTGCGCCGACAGCAGGC
>CAIVZW010000821.1 GCA_903910495.1 uncultured beta proteobacterium | reverse complement strand
GTCAACAGGAAAGTTCTCATCGCTGCACCATGATCCTGTCGAGGTGTGGGCTGGCTTCGACATGCACAAACGAAGTAATTACTGCACCGTGCTGACTCAATAATCCCGAGGCGCGGAGCATGGCCTGTTGTAATGGCCGTGCTTCACAGCATGCGATCGCGCTGAGCCAGCGCCGGAAACAGCCGCAGCCACGTTGCCGCGATCAGCAGCGTCCCGATACCGCCGAACACCACCGAGCCGACCGGGCCGAACAGCGCCGCTGTGGCGCCGGATTCGAATTCGCCGAGCTGGTTGGACGCGCCGATGAAGATTGAATTGACCGCCGCCACCCGGCCGCGCATTTCGTCGGGTGTCTCCAACTGCATCAGCGTCTGACGCGTCACTACGCTGATGCTGTCGGCCGCTCCGGTAACCGCCAGCGCGATCAGCGACAGGCCGAAATGGGTGGATAGACCGAAAACGACGGTGGCCAGGCCGAATACCGCGACGGCTGCCAGCAGACGGTGACCGACGCGGCGGTGCAGCGGCCAGCGCGCGATGACCAGCGACATGGTCAGGGCGCCAACTGCGGGTGCCGAGCGCAGCAGACCCAGACCGACGGGCCCGGCGTCCAGAATGTCGCGAGCATAGATCGGCAGCAGGGCAACGGCACCGCCCAGCAGCACGGCAAACAGATCGAGTGAAATCGCCCCGAGCAATACCTTGCGCTGCCACACGAAGGACACGCCGGCGAATACGCTACGCCATGTGGCTGCCGTAGTGGATTGCCGATGCGGGTAGCGCAGCGCAAGCGTAAGCGCACACGACAGCAGCGACAGAAAGGTGCAGCAAGCATAGACCGTTGTGGCGCCGGCGACATAGAGTATGCCACCGAGGGCCGGACCGGAGATGACGGCGACCTGGATGCCGCTGGTACTCATGGCTATGGCGCGCTGGAGCAATTCCTTCGGTACCAGCTGCGGAGTCAGGGCCTGCTGGGCCGGCATCTGGAAGGCACGAGCCACACCCAGCGCCACCGAAACCACCAGAATCAGTTCGCGCGTGGCAAATCCGCCCTGTATTGCCGCGACGAGCAGCAAGGCTACGGCGGTCTGCGTCAGCATGCAGGCGGCGAAGATGCGACCGCGGTGCAAGCGGTCGACCACATGTCCGGCGGGCAGGGTCATCAGCAGCGCGGGCACGAACTGGAACAGGCCAACCAGACCGAGATCCCAGGCGCTGGAGGTAATGTCGTACATTTGCCAGGCCACGGCGACCATCAGCATCTGGATGGCTATGGTACCGGCCAGGCGGGCCAGCCAGAAGCGGACGAACTGAGTTTGGGCCAGCAGAGCTGAGGGTTGGTTGGTCCACATGCAATGATTTTAACAGCGCGGAGCCCAGGAAAACCCCCAATGACTATTCCTCGCAGGAAACCAGCCGAAAGTTTCCAGGTCGGGTAACTGCCCGCAAGGGACGACCGGTCTGCCAGGTGCTAAACTGCATGCTCTCCATCAGGAAGCGAAACCATGGCCCACCTATTCGACACCCTCAAACTGCGTGACATCGTTCTGAGCAACCGCATCGGCATTCCGGCCATGTGCCAGTATTCGGCGCACGACGGCATGGCCTCGGACTGGCATTTCGTGCATTACAGCAGCCGTGCTGTCGGCGGTGCGGCGTACATGAATATCGAGGCGACCGCTGTAGCCCCCGAAGGACGGATCAGCCCGTACGATCTTGGACTCTGGGATGACAAACAGATCGAACCGCTGGCACGTATTGCGCGATTCGTGCAGGAACAGGGTTGTGTGGCAGGTCTGCAGTTGGCCCATGCCGGACGCAAGGCCAGTGTCGGTGCGGGCTGGCAAGTGCAAAAATCGCTGCCCGAAAATGAAGGCGGCTGGTTGCCCGTCGGTCCGTCCCCCCTTGCCTATGGCGACGACTTTGTCGTGCCGCGCGAACTTGACGCTGCCGGCATCAGACAGGTCATCGCCCAGTTTGTAGCCGGCGCCCGGCGGGCGCGTGAAGCCGGGTTTCAGTCCGTTGAGATCCATGCGGCGCATGGCTATCTGCTGCATCAGTTTCTCTCGCCGCTATCCAACCAGCGCACGGACTCCTACGGTGGCAGCTTCGAGAACCGTACGCGCCTGGTGCGCGAGGTGGTCGCTGCGGTGCGCGCCGAATGGCCGGATCGCCTGCCTCTGCTGATTCGTCTGTCGGCCACCGACTGGGTCGAAGGCGGCTGGAGCGCCGACGAAACGGTCGAATTGTGCCGCGGACTTAAAGGACTCGGCGTCGATCTGGTCGATGTTTCGACCGGCGGTATGCTGCTGACCGCGAAAATGCCCATAGGCCCAGGGTTCCAGACCGAGTTCGCCGAACGGGTGCGCCACGAAGCAGGAATTCCTACATCAGCCGTTGGCCTGATCACCTCGCCGGCTCAGGCCGACCACATTGTCCGCAGCGGTCAGGCCGACCTAGTATTCGTTGGCCGGGAAATCCTGCGCAACCCTTACTGGCCGCTGAGTGCCGCTCAGGCATTGGGGCAGACGGCGGCCTGGCCAGTGCAGTATCTGCGTGCCGCACCGGCTGGTTCTACGGCGCGCTGAGAGCACCAACGCAGCTACCCATCAATCGTTCAATCAGGCAAAGGAGTCATCCATGATCGTTTTGGTTACAGGAGCAAGTTCAGGCTTTGGCGAGGAAATCGCCCGCAAGTTTGTCCGCCATGGGCACCAGGTGATTGCCGCTGCCCGGCGCACGGAAAGACTGGCCCGGTTGCATCAGGAATTGGGCGCCGCCTTGTTGCCGGTCACCCTGGACGTTAGCGACAAGCTGTCAATCACCAAGGCTATCGCAGGACTGCCGCCCAACTGGAAACCGATAGATGTGCTGATCAACAACGCCGGTCTGGCGCTGGGAACCGAACCTGCACAGCAGGCCGTTCTGTCTGATTGGGAAACCATGATTGACACCAATGTCAAAGGTCTGGTGGCGATGACGCATGCGCTCCTGCCCGACATGGTGGCGCGCAACAGCGGTACGATCATCAATATCGGTTCCATCGCGAGTTCTACGCCCTATCCGGGTGGCAATGTCTATGGTGCGAGCAAGGCTTTTGTCGAGCAGTTCACCAAAAATCTGCGTGCCGATCTGGCGGGAACCGGGGTGCGCTCGACCAATATTTCCCCCGGCTTCAGCAGCGGCAGCGAATTCTGGAATGTGCGCCTGCGCGGAAACGACGAGGCGGCGGCCAAAGTGCATGTGGGAACGGTGCCGCTGACGACCGCCGATATTGCCGAGGCGGCATACTGGGTTGCCACCTTGCCGGCGCATGTCAACATCAACTTCCTGGAAATGATGCCGACCTGCCAGGGCTATGGCGCATTGAACATCAAACGCAATCCGGTGGCTTAGGAAACCTGGGCGGGCTGTCTTCATTGAGTCCTGAACGGCGTAGCGCAAGCGTCCGGGTTGAAGCGTTTGAACCGGCTTTTGCGCAGGCCGCCGCCGCGTGGGCCGAGCGCTTGCACTTGCGCTCCGCGGGCGAGGCGGAGTTTGCCTTGCAGGTGGGGCCTTCGGGTCTGCAACTTGTAGATTTGAGTCCGCACGCGGCGGGGCCGGTGCGGGCGGATTTTCTCGCGGGCCCGGTGGCGCACCGCCGGCTATTCGGTGGCGGGAGCGGGCAGATGATCGCCAGGGCGATCGGCATCCAGCCGGGTATTCGTCCGCATGTTCTGGATGCTACCGCCGGACTCGGGCGCGATGCCTTCGTGCTGGCCCGGCTGGGCTGCACACTGACGCTGATCGAGCGCCAGCCCCTGATCGCGGCCCTGCTCGAAGACGCGTTGCAGCGTGCGCTGGCCGATCATGAGGTGGCCCCGATCGTGGCGCAGATGCATCTGGTCTGCGGCAACGCCATTGAACTGATGGGCGTGTGGGAAGGCGAAGCGCCGCAGGTGATTTACCTTGATCCGATGTTTCCGCAGCGCGAAAAGAGCGCACTGGTGAAGAAGGAGATGCGCCTGTTTCGCTCGCTGGCCGGTGATGACGATGATGCGCCGGCCTTGCTGGAAGCCGCACTGGCGCTGGCCACGTACCGGGTGGTCGTCAAACGGCCGCGCAAAGCCCCGGCCATTGCCGGCGAAATGCCCGCTTATGCGCTGGAAGGCAAATCGAGCCGTTTCGACATTTATCCGAAAAAATCGCTGAAGACCAAGGCTGGTTAGGACTTGTCTTTGTTCCAAGTTTTGGCCAGGCGGTCGTAAAGCACGACGTTGACCGTCGCGGCGAGATTCATGCAGCCCACGGTAGGAATGTAAACCACATCCGTGCACCAGGCGCGGATCGTTTTGTCCAGCGTGCCGTCTTCCGGGCCGAAAATGTAGAACGCGCGTTCCGGGTGCGTGTAGTCGGGCAGCGCTTTGGCGCCTTTGACCAGTTCAACGGCGACCGGCGTGCAGCCGAGCGGGATGACCTGCTGCAGATCGTCAATGCCGATCAGCGGTATTTTCTGGTGCACCTTCTTGGTGTCGGTGACGAACTCCTTGGCGCGGTCGTAGCGAACGCCGGTATAGAAAACCGTATTCACGCCATAGCAACCGGCCGCACGCAGCACCGAGCCGACGTTTCCCGGCGTCTTGGGGTTGAACAGGCCGATACAGCAAAAACCCTTGCTCATGGTGTTGTTCAGGTTTCAAGTCATGGAAGTCTGCAAGGGTATCAATAAGTAGGCAAGAACGCACCAAGGCAATTTGTATCCGGATTTTCCTGTGGGCGGACAAGTTTGATCGACTAAAACCGAAGTGCATCGAATTGCACGGGCAAGTTGGACAATTGCTTATGCGGCGTACAACGTGCCGTTAATTCCGGGCTTAGGGATTTTCTACGGCACAGGCAAAAATCGACCCCGCCTCATGGCGAATAGAAACGTAATGACCGCTTCCAGCCTCTAAGTTGCATCTGCATCTTCTGCCCAGTCTCTACGCTTTAACCGCCAAAGAACCTGAAGAGACAATGAACTCGGCGGCGTTTTCGATATCGCTTTGCAATGCCGCTTTGGCACCATCGACATCCTTGCTCCTGAGCGCCTTCACCAGTCGGGCGTGGTGATTGACCGTCTTGGCTAGTCGCGTGTAATTATCGACGATGGCCCGGGTTTCTAGTCGTTTGGAGCCCGAACGCAAATCGTAGTTGAGTATCGGTCCGACACGCAGCCAAAGGACCTCAATCAATTGCAGAAGCATCGGCATTTGCGCACACTCGTAAATCGCAAAGTGCAGGTCCTTGTTGATGCTGATCAGCTTGGTGCCGTCCGGGTCGTCCTGCGCCAGTTCCTTGTCGAACGCCCGCTTCAGGGTTTCGATTCCAAGCAAGGCAGCCTTGTCGATGCGCAGACAAGCCTGCTCGGTGGCAAATCCCTCAAGGGTGATACGTATGCTCGAAATTTCGCGGAGTTGTCTGACCGTCATCGTCGGCACACGGATGATGCGGGTCGGTCCGACCTCCAGCGCTTTTTCCGCGACCAGCCTTAGCGTCGCCTCGCGCACCGGCATGACGCTTACGTTCAGTGCCTCGGCGGTCGCGCGCAGCGAGAGTTGCTGACCGGGCATCATTCGACCCGACATCAGGAGCTCCCTGAGCTGCTCATATACATCGGCGCTCAGCGTTTGCCGTTGTAGCGGTTTTATCAGTCCATTGATGGTCATAGAAGCGCCAATAAATTGCTATTACTTTAGCACGCGCCCGCAAATTCAGGCTCGCTGGCCTGGTCCGTAGAAACGGCTTTGGGTGCAGGGACTGCTTCTCCCAAACCCGAAACTTGGGGCGAAATCAACCGCACCCACACGCGGCAGAAAAGTGATATTATATTTTTCAAATAGGTATTACAAGATATGATATCACAGCAATTAAGACGCCTCTCTCGCTGTGCGATCAGACCACTTCTTCGGCAGATTTAAAGACTAGTTATAAGGCAATCATCGTTCATCGCGAATTCAAAGATTCAAAGGAGATAAGCAAATGAAAGCGGCCCTGGTAACTGCTGTCGAAAAGGTTTCTATTCAGGAGATTGAGCGCCCGACAATCAAAGACGATGAAGTCCTGATCAGGGTCAAGACCGTCGGCGTCTGTGGCTCAGACCTGCACCTATTCAGGGGAACGCATGCCTTCCGCAAACCACCGGCAATCCTCGGGCACGAGATCGCCGGCGACATCGTGGAAGTCGGGAAGAACGTCAAGACGCTCAAGGTCGGCGATCGCGTCACCGTCGAACCGCAATACGGTTGCGGGACATGTGAATTCTGCCGCCAGGGGCTCGTCAATCTGTGCGCCGCCAAGGTAGTCCCCGGCACAGCCAAATGGATAGGCGTCTTCGTCGAGTATTTCAACGCGCCGGAAAAGACCGTCTACAAACTGGCGGACCAGATCAGCTACAGGATGGGGACGATGATTGAGCCTCTGGCGGTGGCGGTGCGGGCACTCAGAAGAGCTACGGTCAAGGAGAAAGACTGCCTGGTGATCCTCGGCGCCGGAACGATAGGGCTGCTCACGCTCGTCGTCGCCAAACAAATGGGCTACAAGCAAATCGTGTGTACTGACACGGCCGAATTCAATCGGGAAATGGCCGTGAAACACGGCGCGATCGCCGTCAATCCGCTGACCACCGATGTAGTCGAGGTCGTCAAGAAACTGACCGGCGGAAAAGGCGCGGACCTCGCGCTGATTGCCGCCGGTGCCGCCAATATTGTCGACCAGGCGACCGCATGCGTCAGGAAACGCGGCGAGATTGGGATCGTCGCCATGATCACTGAAAAAGTGCCTTTCTATTCCTACCAGATGGTGTTCAACGAACAGACGATGTACGGCGCCATGACGTACGAGACGAAGGACTTCCAGGAGGCGGCCGAGATGATCAACGGCGGCCTCGATCTCAATGACTTTGTCACACAGACGATGGACCTCGAGCATACCCAAGAGGGCCTCGATGTACTGAGCCAGAAGAAGGAAAGCGTCGTCAAGGTGATGATAGAAATCTAGTTCATTCACTCCCAGATGCTTGGGAGTGATCGGTGTTGGGAAAGTTGTTAAAGAAGTTTGTGTGGGTGCTGCAAACGGAGATGACCAATGACCCGGACACGTTGCAACAGGTCGGGTCATTGGGATCGAAACATTAATTTGTCTGGGGAGTCGTCATGAAAAGGTTTGCCTTATCTTTAATGGTTGGTATGTTCGTCGCTTTCACGTGTCTCGCTGCAGATGCCAAGAAGCCCATAATCCTGAAACTTGGTCACATTCAAAGCGAATCTGATTTGTGGCAGTTGGGGGCAATCAAGTTCGCCGAGTTGGTCGATGCGAAGACCAAGGGTGAAGTACAAATCAAGATCTTTCCCAACTCGACCATCGGCAACGACCGCGACATGGCCGAAGGCCTGCAGATCGGCTCGGTGGACTTTGCCCTGATCGCCGGGGTGCTCGGTAACTTCGAGCCGACCATCCAGATCATGGAACTGCCCTACCTGTTCAAGGACGAAGCGCATCTGCGCAAGGTGATGTACGGACCGGTCGGCGACGACCTGCTGGCCAGGCTGCTGAAGAGTTCCGACATCCGCGGTCTGGCCTTCTGGGAACGCGGCCCGCGCCAATTGACGACCAACAAGCCGGTCAATTCGCTGGCCGATATCAAGGGACTCAAGATCCGCGTTCCGGAAATCCCCCCGATCATCGCCGCCTGGAAGGCGATGGGAACCAATCCGACGCCGATGGCCTGGGGTGAAGTGTACACGGGGCTGCAGCAGAACGTCATCGAGGCGCAGGAAAATCCGATTCCCTATATTCACGCTGGCAAGATCTACGAAGTCCAGAAATTCATCGCCATTACCAACCACAAGTATGAGTACGTCCTCATCGCGATGAGCAACAAGGCATGGTTGAAACTGAGCGCGAACCAGCAGAAGGCGGTGAAGGAAGCGGCAGCCGAAGCGACTAAGTATGAAAATAAGCTGGTTGCCGACAAGTCCGACGACCTGTTCAAGGACCTGCAAGCCAGAGGCCTGAAAGTCACGCGGCCTGACACGACCGAATGGGCCAAGCTCGCACGTACAGTGCATGCGCAGTTCGCCGAGAAATACGGCATCGATCTCTACAACAAGATCATCGACGCGGGAAAGTAGCCTGATTCATTGCCAACGGTGCCTTTGCCCGCCCGGTCATGTCGGGGTGGCAGCAAAGGCATCAATCTTTTGGGGAGCGAAAATTGGAAGAAAAGTTGTACAAGGTTCTAAAAAACTTCTGTTTCGTGCTGATGCTGGCGATGGTGACGATCACCTTCACCCAGGTCATTGCGCGCTACGCCTTTTCGAATTCGCTTTCGTGGTCAGAGGAAGCCGGCCGTTACATCTTCGTGTGGATGACTTTCTTCGGTGCGGCGATGGCCGTCAGGAACAGGCAACACGTCAACCTCGATATGCTGGTTAACAATCTGCCACTTCGCTTGCAGAAAGCCTGTCTGCTGCTCAGTTACATTTCCATGATGATCTTTACCGCCGTGCTGATTTATGGCGGATTCAAGTTTGTCGCCCGAGGTTCACGCCAGATCAGCTCGGCCCTCGAAATTCCGATGAACTATGTCTATATCGTGCTACCGGTCGGCGGCCTGCTGATCTTCGCGTACTTAATCAAGAACCTTTACGAGGACGTCCTAGCCAGGCGCTGATAAGATGACCATGACTTCAGTTTTGTTCAGTGTATTCGTCGTTCTTGTACTGGTTGGTGTCCCCATCTCCTTCGTGCTGGGAATTGCTTCGCTCACGGCGATGTTCCTGGTCGCCGATTACCCGATGCAGGTCATCATCCAGCGCATGTTCGCCGGCGTTGATTCCTTTCCGCTGATGGCCATCCCCTTCTTCATGCTGGCCGGTTCGCTGATGGAAAAGGGCGGTATCACTAGCCGCATCATCAATTTCGCGCTATCGCTCGTCGGTACGCTGCAAGGCAGCCTCGCACATGTCGTCGCCATATCGGGGGTGATCATGGGAGGGATTTCAGGGTCGGGAGTGGCCGATACCGCGGCCATCGGAACCCTGATGGTTCCCGAAATGAAAAAGCGCAACTATGAGCTGCCCTTTTCGGCGGCGCTGATCGCCGCGTCGGGGAGCATCGGCCTGATCATTCCGCCGAGCATTGCCATGATTCTTTACGGCGTGTCGTCGGGAACGTCGATCGGCGACCTGTTCATGTCGGGATTTTTGCCGGGGATCATCATTGCCGCGGGATTCATGCTCGTCTCCCACTTCCACGCCAAGAAGAGGAATTATCCCGCCGAACCGGCGATGAGCAGTGCGCAACGCTGGATCTGTATCAAGGACTCGATATGGGCATTGATGATGCCGGTGATCATCATCGTCGGCATCCGTATGGGCGTGTTCACACCGACCGAAGGTGGCGTCGTCGCTGCGGTCTACGCGATCGTGATCGGCAAGTTCGTCTACAAGGAACTGGCCTGGGGCGATTTCCCGCAGATCTTCGCCGACGCAACGTGCAGCACGGCGGTCATCAGTTTTCTGATCGCCACCGCATCGCTATTCGGCTGGATCCTGGCGAGCGAACAGATTCCGCAGCAGATCAGTGAAACAATCCTGAGCATTTCGAGCAACAAGTACATGATCCTGCTGATGATCAATATCCTGCTGCTGATCGTCGGCATGTTCATGGACCTCGGTCCGGCGATCATTATTCTGGTCCCCGTGCTGGTACCGGTCGCCGTATCACTAGATGTCAATCTCACGCAGTTTGGCCTGATGATGGTCATCAACCTGACCATCGGCCTGCTGACGCCGCCGGTCGGCACGGCACTTTACGTCGCCAGCAACATCTCCAAAGTGCCCTTGTCGCGTCTGAGCATCGCCGCCCTCCCCTTCATCGGGGTGATGCTCTTCGTGCTGATGCTGGTCACCTACATTCCGGGCATGACGACCTGGGTGATCAAGTAGTGCCGATCGCGTTTTGCGGCCGGCGCGGCGTTAGCGCGAACTCGCGACGATCATGAGGAGGGGGGCCTGCGCCTCCTTCTTTTCGAGGCGATCTCTCAACAGTAGATAAAACGCGGCGATTACACTTCGCCCCTACCAACAGCCCCGTACCTAATGGATGTCATGATTTACGGAAATATCAATAGTTAAGTCGCGAACTTCGTTGATAAGCATTTAAGATGTCATACGCATCAATTCTTAAACAACAAGTAGACAGGAGATTGATTAGAATGGGCTCACAGGAGTCCTATAAGTGCTGGCGGTTTGGCGTCTTGCCTTGGCCAATGGGGGTATCGAAGCCAAGTTATTCAAAGGACCATACGACCATTGGGCCGCGAGAATCCGCTTGCGAGAGGCTACTTACTAATCAGACTGGCCGTTTGGAGTCGCCGATTATTGAGACTGTGGATGGCCGGAATTGGACGCGACGCGACCGTCATCTCATCGAATCCATCGCCGAAAAGTAAGCGTCCAACCCTACCATCTGTACTGAACGGGTGACGTTGTGCGATGTTGGCGCCTTTTCCGAGGGCGCGAGCAATGGCGACGAGACACGGGCCGGAATTCTGGCGAGAGCACGTTGAGAATTGGTGTCGAAGTGGGTTGAAGCAGAGGGAATACTGTGCG
>CAIVZW010000820.1 GCA_903910495.1 uncultured beta proteobacterium | reverse complement strand
TGCCGAGCAGGCTGCACAGTGCGGCTATTGCAGCAACGGCATCATCATGTCGAGCGTCGCCCTGCTGCAGCAAAACCCGCACCCGACCCCGGAAGAAGTGAAGACTGCCCTGGCCGACAATCTCTGCCGCTGCGGTTCACACGACCGGGTCCTGCGCGCCGTGCAGCGCGCTGCACAAAACACCCCGGTCAAAGCAGGGGCATGAGATGAAAATTACCGGACTCTCACGCCGCGAATTTCTCAAGGGCGGCGCTTTGATCATCGGCTTCTCCTTATCCGGCGTATCCTTGGCGCTGAACCAGGAAACAGCCAAGGCTCCTGTACGCAGGCTGAACCTCGACGAGGTCGACGCCTTCCTTGCCGTGCGCCGGGACGGCTCGGTGATTGTCTATTCGGGCAAGGTCGATCTCGGCACCGGACACCGCATCGTGATGCGGCAGATCGTGGCTGAAGAATTATCGATCGGCGTTGAGCGTATCGAGCTGATCGAGGGCGACACCGCTCTGACGCCAAATCAGGGGCCGACCGCCGGCAGTACCGGCGTCATGCGTGGCGGCATGCAGTTGCGCCAGGCCGCGGCGACAGCCCGCGAAGCCCTGCTGGCGCGTGGCGCGGCCCAGTTACAGAGCGCGCAGTCCGAGCTTCGTCTGAACGATGGATTCGTCAGCACGGCCAATGGCACCGCGCGGGCCAGCATCGGCGAACTCGTTGGCGACCGCGCCTTCGGCCTGAAAATGAACCCCAAGGCGCCACTGAAAAATCCGGCGCAGTACACGGTAGTGGGCAAATCTCTGCCACGCCCCGACCTGCCGGCGAAGCTGACCGGGCGCCACACCTACGTCCATGACTTCACGCTCCCTGGCATGCTGCACGGTCGCCCGCTACGCCCGCCGACGGTGGGGGCACGGCTGCTTGGCGTCAATCAGGCCTCGATCCGCCATCTTCCCGGCGTACGAGTGGTGCGCATCAAGGATTTCCTGGGCGTGGTAGCCAAAGATGAATGGGCGGCCGTGCGCGCCGCACGCGAGTTGAAAGCCCGCTGGAGTGAGGGCAGCGGTCTGATCGGTAACGACAATCTGCAGGCATGGGCGCGCCGCGGTCCCTTCGTCAAGGATGAAATCATCGTTAACAAGGGCGATACCCGGAATCTCGCCACCAACCCGCGCCATATGAGCGCTACGTATGCCTGGCCGATCCAGTCGCACGCCTCGATGGGGCCGTCGTGTGCGGTTGCCGACGTGCAGGCCGGTCAGGCCACGATCTGGAGCGCCTCGCAGGCCATACACCGCTTCCATCCGGCCTATGCACACATGCTCGGCCTGCCGCTCGACAAGGTGCGCCTGGTCTATCTCGACGGCTCGGGCTGCTATGGCATGAACGGCCACGACGATGCGGCCGCCGACGCGGCCCTGTTGTCCAAGGCGGTCGGACAGCCGGTACGCGTACAGTGGATGCGCGAGGACGAACTCGGCTGGGATCCGAAAGGGCCGCCGCAACTGCTCGACCTGCGCGCAACGCTCGACGCGCAAGGCCACATCGACGCCTGGGAAGCCGAGATGTGGGTGCCGCTGGCCACCGCCAACCTGGCCTACGTGCCGCTGCTTGCACCGACGGATGCGGGGATTGAGCAGCCGGTCGGGCAAATGGTCGGCCTCGTCTCGCAGAATGCCGCGCCCTCGTTTCAGGTTGCCAATGTCAAGGTTACCGCGCACTGGCTGGAATCGGCGCCCTTGCGCCCCTCGAATATCCGCGCACCGGGCAAGGTGGCCAACTGCTTTGCCGTCGAGAGTTTCGTCGACGAACTGGCGGCGGCAGCGAAAATCGATCCGCTCGAATTTCGCCTGCGCGATCTTCCCGACCCGCGCGGCATCGAGGTGCTGAAACGCTGTGCGGCTCTCATCGGCTGGAAACCAGCCAGCACGGTAAACCGTCAGTCCGGCGACAAGACGGACACCGTGGCCAGTGGACGCGGTCTGGCCTACATCCATTACAAGAACAGCGAGAATTATGTGGCCATGGCCATCGACGTCGAGGTCGACCGCAAGAGCGGCGAAATCCGCGTCAAGCGCGTCGCCTGTGCCCACGACTGCGGACTGATGATCAACCCCGACGGAGTAAGAAACCAGGTCGAGGGTAACATCCTGCAGACCCTGTCACGCAGCCTGTTCGAGGAAACCACCTTCGACCGCGAGCGGGTCACCAGCGTCGACTGGGCGAGTTATCGCATCCTGCGCTTCCCCGAATTGCCCGAACTCAGGATCGATCTCGTCGAACATCCGGAGCTGCCGCCCCTCGGTGCCGGCGAAGCCTCTTCGGCCCCGGTGCCGGCGGCACTGGCCAACGCCGTGTTCGACGCCGTCGGTGTCCGTTTGCGCGAGGCGCCATTCACTCCCGGGCGAGTGCTCGCAGCGCTGGGCAAGCCAGCATAGACAGGCCGCCGTTTTGGAGGCAAGTGTCTTGCGGTCTGCCAACACGCCGAGGGGGTATCATTTTAGATGTATCCCCCGTTGGTAAATAATAAATAGTGTAAAAATAAGAAATAGTGCAGAATAATATCCGCAGGAAAGAAGCGATCAGCGTGATTCAAGGTGTCTTTTTGGGAGTAGCCGCCAATGCTTGGGCGCGCGGATTCTAGGTCAATATCACAACCTT
>CAIVZW010000819.1 GCA_903910495.1 uncultured beta proteobacterium | reverse complement strand
TGATTCTTGAAGACGACCTGAACTTCTGTGAGAACTTCAGCGCCAGATTCAGCACCGCGGCGACCTGGCTCGAGGGTTTTGACTGGGGCATGTTCTATGGCAGCTACTTTCTGGCCAGGCCGCCTGAATATTCGGAGGCGCCGTGCATACAGATCGATCCCGGGGAATTGGTCGGAACCACCGCCTTCCTGGCCGTCAATGGGAATCATTTCGAAGCGCTGATTGATTACCTTGAAGCGATGCTCGGACGGCCCCCCGGCGATGCGCAGGGCGGACCCATGCACATTGACGGCGCCTACTGCTGGTTCAGGCATGCCCACCCTGATGTATTGAGCTTCTTGGCGAACGGTCCTTTAGGTTTCCAGCGATCGTCAAAAACGGATGTTCACGCCTTGCGCTGGTACGACCGTACCCCTTGGACAGCCTTGATCGTTTCGCAACTCAGGCGCTGGCGCAACCTCCTCAGACGCCGGTAGATAAATGCCGGTCACGCAATGATTTGTCGCAACAATCGGAAAATTTCAGTGCTTGCTTTGGCTTGGTTTATCGGATTGATCAAGGCGCCAACTTCAGGATCAACGAGTTCAGCCAGACCACCAGAATTCGTTGCAATCACTGGGCACGCCGAGGCCAGCATCACCGAATGGGTCTTTGTCAAACGGGAATACCATTCCCGTCCGATCTGTGACAAACACATTGCCGGTGCAAAGTTGTCGGCTACCAGAACCGTTCGACGCATTTTTAGGCCCTTATCTGCAATTGAATCCTTGCGTTTCTAGCGCAGCAGAGTCAAACCCATGGTCACCTTGTCCCCCAGAGTTTTCTGAGACAAGCACGTAAACAAGCACAGCGTTTCACACTGCACCGTTTCCTTTCGCCGAGCACTGCCTTCAGACCCGTACCAAATGTCGCGCGCCTTCTGCGTCTTGGCATCGCCAATGGGTGGAAAACTCCAGCACATTTCAACACGTCCGTCCGCACGAATAAAAAAAGTACGCAAACCAACGCGACAGGGCAACAGGTCGCGTGGCGCCTTTTCGCGGCGGAAGTGGTTCGGCCACATCGTTAATACCAACTCGCTGTTAAGGATCGGCGCACCCTCTCTCTTCATCATGATCAATTTGTCTCGTACCGCCATCAGATCAGGCATATCAGACTCCTCAATCCACAACTCGCTACTAGCCTCCTTGGTATCCGGGGAGATTGGCTGAAAGCTGATAGCTGTGCCACCGATTTCCCTAATCCAATAAACCATGTCGGGTAACTCGCGGAAATTAAGCTTGTGCACAACGGGTTTGATGATGACAGGGAAGTTGATGCCTTGAAGCTGCTTTTCTGCACGGATATTGGATAAGCCGGCCTTGATGTCACGCAGGCTACCAGCAATGCCGCGTGAATAGTCGTGCAGAATCTCGTCCTGACTGTCGATCGAAATGTTGATGTTGAACGGTTTCGCCATGACTGTCTGCCTGGCAATTTTAATATTCTTGAAAGCACTGCCATTGGTGGTCACCCCCCAATGAATATCGTTGTCATTGCAAAAACGAGCAAGATCGAGAAACCCTTTTTTCACATAGGGTTCGCCGCCGGAGAACTTGATATGGAATTTCCCAATAAACGCTTTAAGGTCAAGCAAGGCGGACTGCCATTGTGCAATTGTCATCTCCTCGGGATAGTCTGGCCTCCGCCAATAATCGCAATAGCGGCATTTATAGTTGCAGCGCTCGATAACCTCCCCGTAAATTGAGACCGGAAATGTGAAGTCGCGCGCTGTTTTAAGGTAAATCTCCTCCGCGATTGCATTTCGCGCGTGTTTTGCACCCAGCTTGGCCAAATTAATAATATTCATGGTTTATCTCCAAAGTGAAACATCTCGGTCACCGCTCAAATCGCCTCTTCAGCCCAAGAAACCAACTCTCAAAGTAGTTAAAGCTCAAGCGTGCCAGCGCAAGCACCACGATAAAAGTCAAGCCAAAAACATCCAGCCCGTCGTTATTGAGCCCCGCCGCCGCCAAGACCTTGACGACGGCGTTCTTGCACAACATGTGCAGCATGTACATGCCGTAGCTGATCGACCCGATGTAAGCCACGGGCTTCATGGTGAATAGCCTTTCCAGGGGGTGCTGTGTCCGGATGACGCAGGCCCCGACCCAGGCCGCGAAGAGCAGGGCGGCTACAAACTCGGGGACCCCTGGCAACAACAAGGCGACAGCCAGCGCAACTCCCACGACGGGCGCGGACCACGCTTGCCCCAGGATCCGCCGCAGGATCTCATGGCCCAGAGCATTGTTGAGCGTGATGGCCAACAGTACGCCGGTCACGATAGACAAAGGAACTGCGGACAAGAATTTGTTGCCCATCAGTTGCCCGGCAACGCACATCAGAAACGTAACAAGCAAAACGATGCCTGTCTGTTTGCCTGTTCCGGCCAATAGAAGCATGGAGGGCAACAGGAGATAGAACTGCTCCTCAGCCGCCAGCGACCACGCAAAGTAAAAGATCACACGCCCATCAAGTTGAACAAATAGATTGGACGTGTAGGTGGCAAAGTAAATCAGGTTTGCATAAAAAGCCTGGCCTATCGCGGTGTTTCTTTCCATCAGGGTGACGATGGCGATATAGAGAACTAGAACGCCGAAGTAGAGCGGAAAGATGCGCAAGGACCGACGCATATAAAAAGCTTTGAGGTCAATTCG
>CAIVZW010000818.1 GCA_903910495.1 uncultured beta proteobacterium | reverse complement strand
GGTCGCCGCATTCTGATTGTCGATGACGAACCGTTAAATCTCGAAGTGGCCCAGTTCATCCTGGAAGATATCGGACTGACCGTCGATACCGCCGAAGACGGCTTTCATGCCCTCGCTAAAGTCAGGGAAACTGCCTACGCCGCCATCCTGATGGACATGCAGATGCCGAACCTGGATGGTCTGGAGGCGACAAAGAAAATACGCAAGCTTCCGGGTTGCCGGGAAACCCCGATCCTGGCGATGACCGCCAATGCCTTTGCCGAAGACAAGGCACGCTGCCTGGAGGCCGGGATGTCCGATTTCATCGCCAAACCATTTAACCCCGATGTGCTCTTCTCGACCCTGCTCAAATGGCTGGAAAGAGCTTAAGAATAGTGAATAGGCAGCGTACGCAGCAGGGTAACATGGCCTATTGACGGAGCAGCAAGCTGCCAGGAGAAAGCATGAAGCACGAGCGAATGATCCCGATCGAAAGTTTGGACGAGGACGCCTTCTCCCCGTACGGCTGGCTGCTCGGCTCTTCATTTCCGACAGACCCGGCAGCAACAGCCTTCACTCATCCCGGCAGCGATTTCTGGCATGTGCATGACTTCGATCCGGGCGCTGGTGGCAAGACCGAAATCTTGTGGGTGAACTACCGTAACGAGAGTTTGTGTCTGCGTGCGCTTGAGGTGCATTGGCTTACCGAGCAGGCAATCATTCCGCTTGGCGGCGGCGAGATTGTGCACGTCGTGTGCCCAACCCGGGATGATGGGAGTCGATTGCCGGACCTCAGTCGATTGCGCGCTTTCCGTATTGGCGCCGGGCTGGGGGTATGCATGCGGCCTGGCTGCTGGCACGCCAGTTTCGTGCTTGCTGGCCAGACGACCTGTCTGATGCTGACCCGAGGTTCGACCACCCGTGACCTTGTCGCCAGCCTGAAGGGTGAATCCGTCGCCGTTGAGAGTTGTTGCGTCGAAATCGACAGCCTTGGCGAAGGCGAGTTGCACCTGCATGCCTGAATGCGAGTTGAGTGATGTCATTAACGATAAAGTCAGACCATGATCACCACTAATCTGAATCATGAGTAGTTCTGAACTCACCGCCTTGTTGTTGCTGTGCACGGCGGCGAGTTTCACGCCTGGACCCAATACCACCCTGTCGACTGCGCTGGCGGCTAACCTGGGCTTGAAGCGTGCGCTGCGCTTTGTGCTGTCGGTGCCGGTCGGCTGGGGCCTGCTGTTCAGTTTGTGCGCCAGTGGCGTGGGGGCCGTGGTGCTAGCCGTGCCGCCTTTACGCATCGGCATACAGGCGATGGGCGTGAGCTATCTGCTGTGGCTGGCCCTCAGGTTGTTCACGGCAAACACCCTGGCGCAGGCCGATGCTGCACAGCTTGATATCACGTTCTGGCAGGGAGTATTTCTGCAGTTTCTCAACATCAAGGCCTGGATGCTGGCGCTCACCGTGGCAGCGGGCTGGCTTGCCGGTCGAACTGATGCTGCTGAGCGCTTTGTCATCATTCTGCCGCTGATGCTGTTGTTTGGCCTGTGCAGCAATCTGACCTATGCGCTGGTGGGCACGCTGTTGCGCCAGTGGCTGGCCGACCCGGAGCACGCGGGTCGACGCCTGCGCTGGTTCAACCGCAGCATGGCCGCCGTGCTGGTGAGCACCGCCGGCTGGATGGCAACTTTCTGATCTCCTAGTTCGGCAATTGCGAGAATTGGCTACGGAGAAATCTTCTGACGGATTTTGAACAGCCGGAATGTCTCATCCAGTTCATCGCAGCCTCGGCAACATAAGGCGTGATCACGCCAATCGCTAGCAGTGCATAAAACTCGGCGAGGTCGATGTCCATGATGTCCTCCTGTCGTAAGGTTTAGAGGTACGAATAGGCATGCTCTTCCGGGTGCTGCACAGAAAAGTTTCGCGCTATTCACTGATCAAGACATTGATCAACAGATTTGGTTCCAACATCTCTGCAGCCTTGGTCTCTATAGCACTACCTCGAATTCCCGGCGGTTTGTTTTGTGTGTTGTGGTTGATGTACTGGCGGCTTACAGTCCATGCTCAATGGAGCCAGTAAATGTTGGTAAATGTTGGCTGTCTATTGTATGGTTGTTTTTAAGCAATGCTTACACTCTTGTAGCAGAATATCTGCTTCGTTCAATTCAAAGGACAAATCATGATCAAGCTGTTCTTTCATCCTTCCCCCAATCCACTCAAGGTCGCTCTTTTCCTTGAAGAGGCCAATGTTCCCTACGAATTGGTCGTTATCGATACACGCAAAGGCGACCAACACAAGCCGGAGTTCCTGAAGATCAACCCCAATGCGAAAACTCCAGCCATTCTGGATGATGACATCAGGGTCTTTGATAGCAATGCCATCTTGCTCTATCTGGCAGAGAAATATCAAAAGTTCCTGCCCGCCAATACTCCGGAAAACAGGGCAGAGATGCTGTCATGGCTGATGTTTGTAGCCACAGGCATTGGTCCCTATTCTGGGCAGGCAGTGCACTTCAAGCACTATGCCCCGGAGCCGATTGACTTTGCGATCAATCGTTATGACTTTGAAGCATGGCGCCATTGGAACATTCTCAATGAACATCTGGCGAGCCGTCGTTACATGGTGGGTAATGCATACAGCATCATTGACATGGCCGTCTGGGGCTGGGCAAGAGCGATTCCATTTGTCCTGGGTGCCGAAGGGTTCGACAAATTGCCTAACGTCAAGCGCCTGCTCGATGAGATCAACAGCCGACCTGCCGCGCAAAGAGCAGAAGCCATCAAAACGCAACATGTCTTCAAAACGGAAGTGGATGACGATGCCCGCAAGAATCTCTTTCCACAAAATGCACGCCTGAGCAAAAACAGCTAGCGCTGACCGAATTCATCGACTGCCAGGGATATTTCATGAAACTTTACGTGGCTCAGCGTGCCCCGAACCCGCGCCGGGTGACTATGTTCATTGCGGAAAAGGGGATTTCCGGCATCGAGCAGATCAATGTGAATCTTGCCGCCAACGAGCATAAAAGCGATGCCTTCAGAAGCAAAAGCCCGCTTGCGCAAGTCCCGGCACTTGAACTGGACAACGGGCGTGTATTGACCGAGACCCGCGCCATCTGCACCTATCTGGAAGGTCTGTATGCGCAGCCGAATCTGATGGGTCAGGATTGCGAGGAGAGAGCGTTCATCGAAATGGCTGACCGGCGCATTGAGTGGTCTCTTTTTCTGGGCATCACACACTGGGTACGGCATGCACATCCTGGCCTGGCTCCCCTTGAGCAACCCCAGTTTCCGGACTTCGGAAAATCGCAGGGCGAGAAAGTCAGGGAAATAGCACGCTGGCTTGACGGTGAACTGGAGAAGCAGCCTTTTGTCGCTGGTGATCGCTTCACCATCGCCGACATTACGGCCTTCTGCGCGCTCGATTTTGCCCGCGGCTTGATGAAATTTCAGCCCGGTGATGAAGGCATGACGAATCTCCAGGCCTATCGGGAACGCATTGCTCAACGACCTGGAGCGAAACTTTGATGACTGCCGAATGTGGTCCGGTCAGCACGGCATAGCGCGGACAGTCCTGCCTATTTGATTGCTTGCACCAGCTATTTTGACCGACGTCTCAAGTAGCGCACTGGCTGGATATTTTGAACGATGCTGCAAATAATCATGAAGTTTCACGATGAGGAGTATCACGATGAAAAAAATCACTTGCATCTTGTCCTGCCTTCTTGTCTTGGCTTTTCTTGCTTCGGGTGTCGCTTTCGCACAGTCAGATGTCCGCGGAAGCAAGGACCACCCATTGATAACCCGCATCTCCGACTACTACATCAGCCAATATCAAGTATCCGAGTTTGCCGGATTCGAGCCGACGGTTATTGGGGGCAAGGAGGTTCGTTGGGAAGGAAAAATGTACTCGTTCGGATATACGCGTAAGGAAGGCGGGCGTCCCGTCAGCGAGTTGCAGATCGTCCGGAATTACGAAGCGGCGATCAAGCAGATTGGCGGAAAGATTCTCGGCGGCGACGAAAGGCGTGTGGCAACCGAGGTCAGCAAGGGAGATGCCTTGACCGGGGTCTATGTGGAAGTGTTTAACGGCGGCAGGGACTATACCCTGACGATCGTCGAGTCAAAGCCGATGCAGCAGGAGGTCGTCGCAGACGCTTCGGTGATGCGCAATGATCTCGCCGATTCAGGCCGGACGATAGTTCATGGCATTTATTTCGACACCGCTTCGGCGACCATCAAGGCCGAGTCAGAGCGGGCTTTGGTCGAGATGGTAAAATTGCTCAATGGCACCCCCGCGCTCAAGGTTTATATCATCGGCCATACAGACAGCGTCGGCGGTCTTGACGCGAACCTGAAGTTGTCTTCTGAGCGTGCCGCTTCGGTGGTCAGGGCGATCGTAGCGCGCGGGATTGCAGCAGCACGCCTGAAATCTGCAGGGGTTGGTCCATACTCGCCGGTAGCCTCAAATGAAACGGATGGTGGAAAGGCGAAGAACCGCCGCGTGGAACTTGTCAAACAATAGCCCATCGATTTTGTTGCCGGGAATGCGCATTCCGAAGAGAATTTCCTTCAACCGATTCAACAGGTAACAATTGGTAATAAGCGAACTTGCCTCTTGGCGAAACCCATATATGATGCGAGAATCGTTTCAGGAGGCGATTTCAGGTCACTATTTTTGGAAATTTGTGTCAGATTCTCAGAGCCTGTGCCGAGCCCGAAATGAAAAAACCCCGCACGTCGAAAAACCTGCAGGGCCTTGAATTTACTGGCTCCTCGACCTGGGCTCGAACCAGGGACCTACGGATTAACAGTCGGACAGTCGTTCTCCTCTGAACCCCTTGCAAACACTAGGAACTTGGGGTGCTCGCTGTCTAATAAAATCACGGTTTGAACTACAAAAAAGCAACGTGTTTACTGGGCTGGCGCTCTGATATTAGACAAAAAAGAGTTGATTGTTTCAAGTCGTGCCGCTTCAACTTCTTTCTGCCATGCAGCCTTTTCAGGCGCGTCTTTGGGTAAGTCGCGGAAAGTCAGCTCTCCGTCCGGAACAAGACGAACCATCGTCTCTTTCGGGCCATCTTCTCCGGCAGTATGGTGTTCGCCACAGCCAGAGCAGTAGAACCGCTCACCAACGGCAAGAATTTGTTCTCCTGCTATGTCAAAATCAATTCCACATTGTGGGCAGTCGTACTCTTGCCAAATATCCGGTTCAAGTTTCATTAGCTGGCCACCAAAACCATATTCGGCTCAACAGTGCCACGCCAGCGGCACTTCACATACACCTCGGTGGTCCTCACTGAGTCGTGTCCGCAGAGCACCTGGATCTGCTCCAGCGGCACGCCGGACAGCCACATGTCTGTGGCCCCTTTCCCCTTCAGATCGTAGAACCCGAAGCTGCTGATCTTTTGCCCGGCTTCCTTGCGCGCCTTGTTTTCTTCCGTCTTGGCGATGTATCGCCGCAGCATGGCGCACAGGCCGTCATAGCTGTAGGCCTTGCCCTCGCCAGTATGGATCAGCATCATGCCCGGCCCGGTGCTGGCGCCCTGGGGCTTCAGTTCCAGCAGGATCGCCTCGATGTCCGGCGTCACGGCGATATCAACCGCGGTGCCTGTTTTCCCCTGCTTGTTCCTGATGATCTTGCGCTGCGTGCCATCGGGCTCGCGCTTGGTGATGATGTTGGCCGGCGTCCAGTTGATGATGTCCTCCGGCCGCTGCAGCGTGCGATAGATCAGATCCATCAGGCCGCGTACCTTCCGCGTGGCCAGCTTCCTGACGGCCTGGTATTCCGCGTGCTCGACGTAGCGCTCGCGCGGCGTTTCCTTGTTGCGCTTGATGCCGGCGCCGATCCACGGATTTCGCTTGACGCCACTGTCGCCGCTGCGGGCCAGCCAGGAGAGCATCGATGACATGCACGCGATCTCGCGATTGGCACGCACCGGCCGGCCCAATTCGGCACCGAGATCCAGATAGCCGGCCTTGTGCTTCGGCTCGATCGCCGCCGGCGTCATTTTTCCGAAGTAGGTTTTAAGCGTGTCGGCGTCGTTCTTGTAATCCTCATACGTGCGCTGGGCCAGTTCCTTGCGCTTGACCTTAGCCTCGCAATGGATCACGAAGGCATCGAGATAGTAGGCGATGGTGCCGAAGGTGCCGTCGGGGTCGTTGTAGAGCGCTGCCTTGCGCTTGGCTTCGTTGAGATCGGCGCCAAGATGTTCCCAGTGGCCATCCCGGTGGATGTAATAAAACGCGCCGTGCTTCGGGTGAAGCCGTGCGTGTTTTTTCGGATCAAGCCCGAGCGGGTTGCTGGTTCGAGGTCTTCCCATGCGCATAGCTTACATCCTTTTTGAAGCGGAGCATAAATGCAGCCACGTCGGGGCTGACCGTCAGGTCGTCGGGCTTCTTCTCTTCGGTCGCCGTGTTGACGGCCATCATGGTCTCGAAATGCGAGCGGCTGATCAGCGGCATGCCGTTCGGCTTCTTCCTCACCGTGAAGCCCTGGGCCTTGAACCAGCGCACGATCGCTGCCGGCTGTGTCAGCGGCGAAACCATGTCACGGACCTCGGCATCGGTGAGGTGGGGGAGAAGCATTACGTCGTGCCTTCAGATGCTGAAAACATATCGATCGTCAGCTCGCACCGGGGCGATGGAACCGGATCACCGGCCGTCACAAAAGCCGTGCAGCAAGGCTGACCGTTTTTGTCGTAGGTCCATTCCGATGGGTACTGATCATCGGTAACGCAGTAGCACTGTGTGTTGGCAATGATCGGGCATAGCTCGTTATCATCGCACTCGTCAAAGTCGCAACCCTCGCGCATGGCCTTGTCGCGGGCGCACTTGCAGCACCAGCAGGAAAAGAACATATCGCCTTCGGTTCCGCTGCTTGGCCGATACTTTTTGCCGGGCTGCTCGTCAGGATCGATTTCATTGTTCATGATGGACTCCTGAAAAACCGACGGTGGGCCCACATCGATGCGATGATGCCGAAGGGGCCACCGGCCAGATAAGCGATGATCTCGGCACCGCTGGCGTCGGGCGCGAGTTTGTAGAGAATGAGCTGGCCAATACCGATGCCGAAGCTGGTGAAGAAAGCTGCTGCGTAGTGGCCACGATTCACATTGAGCGACTGCAGCCCAAGAAAGAACACCAAGGCAAAAGTGCTGGCGAAGAGGGCGAGCAGGGTGATCATTCGTGCATGCCTACCAGCATCTCCCCAAGACCAACCATTGCTACACCGGCCTCGGCTCGCGTCTTCGCAACTTTAATTTCAGCGTAAAAGCTCTCGTTAATTTGCCCGGCCAGCTTAGTAATTCGGCTTGCTTTATCCAAGTCCAAATCGCCGTTTTTAACCCCCAACATCATGGTGGCGAGGAAGTCCCGAAGTTCGCCGGTTGTTTTGATTTTTCCGCTCATCTGTAATACTCCTTGTTAGTTTATTCAAAAATTTTCGGCACTCGTCCGCAGCGGTTTCTTTGTGAACAATCGCTCGAACTTTGTTCCAACATCCCGTGCAAAGCATTTCTTTAAGTGCTGTCTCGTAGTCGTTTCTGTCGGCCACATTCCAGCGGTGGACATCCGATCTTTTGCAAATATTTTTCGGCGTGCTAACAGTTCTGCATAGATCGCAGGTTCTTAGATTAGTCACTGGGTTTTGATGGAAAGACCAGGTATAACCAGTGCCCTCATATCGCGCCCAGAATCCGTCCTGCGCCGATAAGTCAAACGCCACGCGATGTCCAGACAGCGCGGCTATACTCAAAAACCGGTCAAACGGGTGCTTCATCACGCCACCGCCTTCGCCTTGGCCTTCCCGCGCCCTTTCGGTTTTACGTTCGTCTCGATAACAGCCGCCTGGCCGTCACCCGCGCCGGTGTCGGATCCGGTCGGTGTTTCGTTCGTCTCGATTTGGGTTTGGTCTTGCGCCTGCGCAGCATTCGCCGTCGGCAGCAGCGGCTCAAGTTCATTCCAGACCAGGTTCTCGACCAGGCCGGCCTTTCCCGGGGCGATGCGCACGTTGAGATACGCGCCTTCGCCGGTCATCGACTCGACGATTCCTTCCTTGCCACACACGGCTTTTTTCCAAGCCGCCGTGCCATCGAGATCGTTACGGATCCGCACACGGCTGCCCACCGTCAGGCCGTTCCCGCTTTTCTCGGGCGCGCTAGACTCTTTCGCCTGCGCAGCGGTGGAGGGGGAAGCGTCAATGCCAGCCGCCCGGGCGATCATTTCCAGACCCGTCGCTGGATACGCGCTGCCCGCCTGGTAGTCCCAGATGTCGCTGCGTTCGTCTTCGGTCACCCTGACGGCGAGGTAGGCAAGCGCCGTGGCCACCGGCCACTCGGCGACAATGCCCTGAATCCGGACCAGTTCTTCCAGTATTTCGTAATCGGCGGGAAGTTCGATGCCGAAGGTTTTGAGCAACACCACGTCAAGATCGTTGTATGAGGAATCCTGACGGATATGCGAATACACCAGGGCGTTGATGATGTTGGGGGTGTCGAGCTGGTCGGCGTTATCCCACAAGCGGGTCCGGATCGATTGCAGTAGCGTGCTGCGGCGCTCTTTCTCGTTTTTGATCAGTTGCGCCTGTTTTTCCTGCTCCTCCAGGCGCTGCTTATTTTTGGCGTCGACCTTGGCATTCGGAAATGGCCAGGCACTGCCGGTCGACGAGCTTTGATTTTCGGTCTCGTCCTTGGCGGGTTTATATCCGGCCTTCATGAGTGCTTCTCCCAGCGCAGGCTGTTCAGCAAAGCTCATGAGCGTGGCGCGTGGCCCCTGGCCGAATTCCACTATCATCCCGATCGGGGCTTTGTCGCCTAAAACCTGGCGATAGGTTCGGTCTTCCGGATCGTCGTCAATGGTGTCGTCAAGACTGACCCACTTGTCATCGATATTGTATCTACTCCCATTCGGTGCAACCTTATTGACATCCTCACCCACGTAGATCGGGATCTTCTTCTGCTTGGCATTTTCGATCAGTTGCTCGCGGCGGTTCAGTCGCTTTTCTTCGAAGCATTTCAGGTCAGTGCATACATCTGTACTTTCCAGATCCGGGCACAGTTCCGGCGAATTGCCCGAGCGCTTCGGGCAGGCCGTGCAGCTGCCGGCCGTGGGATAGAGCGTTTCGTCGTCCGGTGAGAATGTCGCCTGGCACAGGTCGATCGTGAAGCCGTTCTTGATCCGCCACTTGGCATTGCGGAAGGTGATCGGCTCTTCGCCGAACTGGTTGATCAACTCCTTGACGGCCCGCTCCTGGTCCTTTTCCGACGGGATACGGGCGATCAGCAGGGCGACCGAGGCTTCCATCTGGCCGTCGTAAAAGATCTCCCGCGCCTTGCTGCCGAGCGATGAGAGCTTCATGCGGCCATACACGTACGAGCGCGACTTGCCGATCTTCTCGCCGATCTCGTCGGCGGTGTAGCCGTGGCGGTCGATCAACTGGCGGTAGCCGTCGGCCTCCTCGATCGGGTGCACGTCACGGCGCTGCAGGTTCTCGATGACCTGGATTTCCAGCACCTGCTTGTCGTCGATCTCGCGCCAGAAGGCGGGGATCTCGGTGAGGCCGGCAATCTTGGCGGCACGCCAGCGGCATTCGCCGACGATGATCTCGTAAGTCGGATTTGACTCATCGCCCGGCAGCCGGCGCTTGTTGTACTCGAAGAAGTGATCAAGCGGCATCGGCCGCACGGTGATCGGCTGGATCAGGCCGAGCTCGCGGATCGAGCTGGCCAGCTCCTGGAGATAGGTGTCATCGATACGTTTGCGCGGATTGCTCGGGCTCGGGACGATATCGTTGATGGGAAGGGTAGGCACGGCGAGGGCGCCGGCGGGGACATTGGCGTTCATGGTTATTTACTCCAAAGTGTGGTGGTTGCGCCCATCAGTTTGCCGAGGTCGAGGGTTTCAGCGCCGGACAGGATGGTGGTCTTGCCTTGATAAACCATCCGCAGCCGGCCGGTGGTGTCGATCATAAAGAGCAGCGGTTGCTCATTCGAAGGTGCGACCGGGATGGGATCAACAAAGGGTGATTCGGGCGTTGCCGGTTTGTCTTCATCGGCAAAACGCTTTCTCAGCATTTCTGTGACAACACTGGGCTGTGATGCTGGAATTCCTTCATACGGAACCCTGGGTGGCCTCGCCTTGGGGATCTTCAGCGCCTTGGTCGGCAGCGAGACGCGATTGCTTTCCTTGAATTCCGCCCAGGTCTGCTTCGTCTCGCTGACATGGGCCGAGAGCCGGTATTCATTGGTGGGCCGGTTCCCCGGTTTCTCGACCTTGCAGGCGATCAGATAGCCCTTTTCGATGGGCCCGGCCAGCATCGGCTGCACATTGCCTTCCTTGGTGCCCATGACTTTCGCCAGCTCGGGCGAGCGTGCGGATCCGTGGGCCCTGATGTACTCGATGCCCTTCTCGATGGCGGTCATTGCAGGTTTCATGCACTCCTCCGGTAGGTTTTGGTTAAGTCGCCCTTGATGCTGTAACCGCGATAGCGCAGGACGTTGGCGAGTATCGTCCTGTCGTGGTGGCCATGGCTGGCCTGGCCGAACAAGCCGAAATAGCTGTTGGCCGTTGCAAATAGTTCGCTGGAATCGATCTCGCGCACACGGCGCAGGGCGTCGTTGAACGTGCGCCGGCGCGTGGTACGACGCCACGGCTTGATCACCTGGCCGATGAAGTCAATGCCACGCTCAATCGGCTGCAGGATGGTCTTGGCGGAGTTCAACCGGGCGTGCAGCTGCTCGGGAAGAAACGCGGCGATCTGCTCGTGTGCCTGGTTGAGCCACTGCGGCGATTCGTGCAACAGAACGAAGTCATCGACGTAGCGGATGTAATGCCGCGCGCCGATGCGGTGCTTGACGAACTGGTCGAGGTCGTCAAGGTAAACGTTGGCAAAGAACTGGCTGCTCAGGTTGCCGATCGGCAGGCCACGGTCACTCGGCTGATTCGTTAGACGCTTGTGCGGCGGGACAAGCTCAAGCATCGCCGGGTTGCCGCGAAACTCATGGTTCACGCGCGGGTCATGAAACAGGATTGTCTGGGCCAGCGCCATCCACCAGGGCTCGGTGATGTGGCGCGCCAGTTGATCATTCAGGATGTGTTTGTCGATGCTGACGAAGAAGTTGGCCAGATCCAGCTTGAGGTAATGCGCCGGCCGGCTCCAGTTCTGCGTGACGCTGCGCACCTTGGCCTCAAGGCGCTCGGCGGCATACAGCGTGCCGCGCCCTGGAATGCAGGCGCAACTGTCGGCAATGAAGCGGGCATAGAATCTCGGTGCGATCCGGTTGTGCAGCAGATGATGCACGATACGGTCACGGAACTGGGCAGCCCAGACTTCCCGTGGCCGTGGCCGGGTGATAACAAAGCAGATCGAGCGGCCGGGCCGGTAGGTGCCGGCCTGCAACTCGTCGTACAGATCCCGCAGGTTGTGTTCAAGGTTCTCTTCGAAGGCCAGCGCGCTGCCCGTGTTGCGCTTGGTGCGCCGGCAATCGAAGTAGGCCCCGGTCAGTTCTGCGAAGGTGAAATCAGCGTGTGCGCTCTTATCTGCGGACGGCCCTGGCGCGGCAGTTGTTGTTGTCCTTGTAGTTGTTGTTCTGTTTGCCGTTGTTGAAGTTCTGATACCAGGCGTAGGCGTACCCATCGTGCTTTCCACGTCGCTCTGCCGAATCCTCGACAGGGTAACTGCGCCGGATCGGTCCTGGCAGCTGCCAGCGGTATCCGTGATGCGCATGTCGGTGGCCTTGTGGGCCAGCGGCACGACCAGATTAGAAGATCGTTCAGTCATGACGGCCTTGGCCTCCATGAAGCGGACGATTTGCGGCGCGGCGCCACCCGTTGGCCTGTTTCCCGATGCTGGTGGATAGTTCGATCGCCTTGGCATAGCCAGGGCGCGAAATGAGTCGCTTGTCCATGGACAGGCGCAGCATCAGCTCGATCACCTGCAGACGCTCGATCAGCTTGAGCAGGTACGGTTCTTTCTCCTGGGCGATGTTGGCACGGAAGACGAGGATCATGATCGCGCTGGACTCTTTGGCGATTTCCTCGCCGACGAGTCGCTTGAAATCACGCGGCATGTTCTTGACGAGATCCATGACGACATCGAGCAGGCTGTAAGCCGTCTTGTAGATCGGAAGGGCTGTGTGGATGGCCATACTGATTAAAGGATCGAATTATTCAATAACTAATCTGCGGACGGCCCTGGCGCGGCAGTAGCTGCCGTCCTTGTAGATGAGGCCCTGTATGCCGTAGTTGAAGTTCTGACACCAGGCGGCGGCGGTGGTCTGTGCATACTCTTCGCCCGACCAGTACCAGTCAGGCTTGAACTCTTCCTTGCAATTGGCAAAGAGGAGCGATTGTTCGCGGCGCGAGGGGAGTACGCCGCCGGCCTTTTTGGCCATGTCCTGGGCGGTTTTCCAGTTCATCGATTTGTCATCCTTAGCCGGCAAGAGGATGACGTGGTGGTCCGGATCTCCGTTCTTGCCGAGGATGATGCCGGCGTAGTGTTCTCCGGGCTTGAGGTTTTCCGCGATCCATTGTGCTTTCTGGGTTTTCATGACGGATTCCTGAATTGATGAATGATTAAATGGCTAATCTGCGGACGGCCCTGGCGCGGCAGTCGTTGGTGTCCTTGTAGCCGTCGTACTGTGTGCCGTTGAGGAAGAACTGACACCAGGCGTAGGCATCATAACCAACGACGGTGGTGTTGCTCCAGTACCAGTCTTTCTTGAACTGGTCGCGGAAGTTGGCGAAGAGCATGGACTGTTCGATGCGATCGGGGAGATCGCCGCCGATTCTCTTCGCCCAGTCCATCTGGTCTTGCCAGGTGGCGTCGTCGTTGTCGCCGGGCAGCAGAATGACGTGGTGGACGTCACCGTTCTTGTCGCCAATGGCGCCGACGTAGAGTTCGCCGTCGGCAAGCGGAGGGATTTGCAGTTGTTGCATGGTGTCTCCTGGGGTGAGTGCTGCGGGTTAGCGGGCGGCCTTGATCCAGGCCAGGTGCCACGAGAAATTGAATTGGCGACGCAAACGCCAGGCGAGGATTAAGCGACGCATGGGGCCTCCAGTCGGGCGAGTTGATGGGTTTTGACCACGACGATCGCGCGCTTCCAACCGGCCGGGATGCGATCCGGAGGGAAGCAGGTAGCGAAGAACTCGTGATCAGGGGAGAAATTGCGCGGTACGCAGAGCACCATGCCGAGATCGGCAGCGGTCTGCAGGGCGGCTTCGAGCGTCAGCTCGTCGCCGGATCGGGGAAGAAACATGGCGGCTAACATGTGGCCTCCGCTGGTTCCTTGGCCTGTTGCTTGGCTACTTTGATCTCCCGGTACAACTCGCCCACGGCCTCGTAGGTCGAAGCCAGAGCACCGTTGATGTCGCCCTGCTGGTGCAGTTCTTTTGCCCTTTCGAGCAGCTGCTCAATGCGATCCATGTTTTCTCCCCTCAGTGGAAGTTCGTGACTTTGCAGACGAAGCTGCGAAGAGCGGCCGGCGTGCTGCGTTTTCCGATGTACGCGTTGCGCGTGGCCAGGCGGCGGTAGAGCTGATACTCCTTGCCCTTCTCAACCACGAAACACCCATGGTCCTGGGCGATCTGTTTGGCTTCTTTAAGCTGTTGCTGCGGTGAGTGGCGCGTCATGACTGGCTCCCCTCGGTGGTAATCTGCGAAGATGCCAATTTAAGAAGGGAGTGACCCGATGCCAGATCATCATTCAGCCGAGCTAGAAGCTGTGATTCAACTGCTTCGAGAATTTGACGCAGCAGTGGCGGCGCTTCCTTCAAGAGAACGGCTGGCAGCGTCTCCATTGCGTTCGCGCGTGCATCCGATAGAGGGGATTCGGGCGAAAATGCGGGACGAGCAAGCGAAGCTTCGACTTGCAGCGTCACACGCAGGCCTTCAGTTGCCAGAGTCGCTGTGGCAGTTATAGCGGGGTGATCTGTGGTCAAGGTTTCCTCCTGGGGAAACCCCACCCCACTTCATGGCGGGGGTGGTTTGGCCTTGGTTTTTCTGGTTGACAGGCCGCAAGTTAGCAGGGCTAAACATTAAAGTCAATAGCGCGGCTAAATCTTGTTATAAAATAAAAGCCCGTCATGTGGCGGGCTTACTCCAGGAGAGAACGATGGAAACTCAGAACATAGTCTTGCAGGACAGGCCGGAACCGGAACTGCGCGCTCGGGTATCGGCCGCGCTATTCATCGCCGCCTTCGGAATCGATTGCGGCATCGGCACCAAATATGCCGTGATGTGGCCTTATGCGGTGTTCGACGACGACGATGTCAAGCGCACGTCAGCTAAGCTGCTGGCCAGTGTCCATACTGCTCTGCTAGAAGCCTTGCTTCCGGCTCAGATTGAGCAGATTTCGAAAGCTCTAGCCGGATATTTGTCCGTAGCATGCGGAGACGGATCGCTTGATGAAACAGACCGGTCTCCGGTAATTGTATTACGTCGCCAGGAGTGACGGGCGACGCGGCGCTGTAGTAGGCGGGGTCCATGTCGTCGTGATCGGCCAGGTAGCGCAGTTTGTAGCGAATGGGCGTCATGGCTGCACCTTGGTCATTTCGATCACGACGCCGAAGGTCGGCGCGCCCGAGGTGCCGCCGGTGACGTCGGCGATTCGCGCCGTGGCGCTTCCGCCCTTGGCCAGCAGGTGGGTTACTTCCTCGGCCAGGCGGGCGTCGAGGTAGCCGATCTGCACGTCGCGCTCAAGGAAGATCAGCCAGCGCGTCTTGATCCAGGCGCCGATGGCGT
>CAIVZW010000817.1 GCA_903910495.1 uncultured beta proteobacterium | reverse complement strand
TCAAAATGGCGAAGTATACGCCAGGCGGCGAGTCGTACCGATTATCAGTCGCCAGATTTGGCAGAGGAAATTTCGGGGGAAGCTCATTGGGGGAATGCTGAAGTATTCGCCCCCCAGGAGGACTTGAGCCCAAGGCCCCGTTGCCTTCGGGGCGTCATCCCCGCGCAGGCGAGGATCCAGAATGTCGATTTAACTGGGTTCCCGGCTCTGTACCCCAGGGGTATTTCCTGCGGGGCACACTTCCTGAGGTCGCCTGCGCGGGAACGACGAAAACGAATAAATCAGCGTTTCCTTAGGTTTCGGCCAAGGCGGAACGGAGGCCAAGGTACTGCACGAAGGGATCAAAATCCCGATCGCTGTGCAGCAAGGTGAAGCCGTTTTCGATACAGCGGGTCGCAATAAGGGTATCGATGGTCTTGCGTATGGTGACGCCTTGCGCGCGCAAGATGCGGAAATTTCTCGCGGCTTGAATGGCAATCTCTTGACCGCCAAGTTCAACCACCAGCAAAGAGGTCAGCAGCCTCTTGGCTTCATTGAAATCGCGCTCGCTGCCAAAACCCTGGAGCACTTCAGTCAGAATAAGATCGCCCACGGCAATCGGTTCGCTGCTTAACAATCCATCAAGTTTCTCAGTCTGGGGAGTCTGTGAGCCTCGGAAGTAGTCAACCCAGACACTCGAATCAACCAGAATCACTTGTCAGACCTCATTTGTTCCAGATTGCCTTGCCAGTCCAGTTTTCCACGGAAGCCTCGAATTTCTTCTTGCTGGCGTAAGCGCAACAAGGTCTGGAGGCCAAGTTCCACCGCTTCACGCTTGGTTTTGAGGCCAGTCAGGCGGAGCGTTTCGTTCATCAGTCTGTCGTCAATAACGATATTGGTGCGCATGATGTGTATCCTTTGTTTAATATATACACATCTTAGGTGATATTCCATTAATCAGCAATCTTTCAAGAAACACCTTCAACCCGGATCGTTCATTAGCTTTGTGGGTCGGCTCTGTACCCCAGGGGTATTTGAGCCCAAGGGCCCGTTGCCTTCGGGGCACATTCCTTCGGTCAGGCTTCAGCCCGACAGGAATCAGAGACACGTCGGCCTGAAGGCCGACCTACAAAGGGTTCACATCTCAATAGAAAATTTTTGTTCAACGCCGAAAACAACGCCCGACTCATCAAGTAGCAGCGCTCCAATGGCACACTTGCTACACTAGCGCCTTTTTGAGCCACGCCGTTTTTTATGACTAGCCAAACAACACGTTTCTGCTTTGTACGCCACGGGGAAACCGATTGGAATGCCGATCAACGCATGCAGGGGCAAAAGGATCTGCCCTTGAATGCAGATGGCCTGGAGCAAGCGGAGTGGGCTGGCCCTTGCTTCTCGGGGAAAGCGATTGCTGCAATCTACAGCAGCGACTTGTTGCGCGCACAGCAGACGGCGGGGCCCATCGCCGAAGCGCTGAAGCTGCCGGTGACGCTACTCCCCGCGCTGCGCGAACGGAATTTCGGGCGCTGCGAAGGGCTGGTCGGCAGTGAAATAGTCAACATTTACGAAGATGATGCACGTGCCTTGAGAGTGCGTGATGCGGACTACGTATTACCGGGCGGCGAGAGCTTGCGCCAGGTTCAGCAACGCATACTTGACTGCATCGACCGGCTGGTCAGGAATCATGCCGGTCAGACCATTGTCGTGGTCACGCATGGAGGCGTGCTCGATCTCATCTATCGCCGGGCATGCCATATGGCGCTCGAACAGCCGCGCAACTTCGAGATTCCGAACACGGGCTTCAACTGGGTCAGCATCTGCGATAATCAGTGGCGCATCGAGCAATGGGCAGATACCGCACATCTCGGCGAACGCGGCGCCATCAAGGTCCTCACGAATTACTGAAATTCGGACAAGGCAACAAAGGAAACGCTGAGGTATTCCAAATTTGTCATTCCGGCAAAAGCCGGAATCCAGAAGAATCAACGAACTGGACCCCGGCTTTCGCCGGGGTGACGAAATAAATCAGCTTTTCCCAAAAGGTATTTTTACAGACAAACCCTGATTCATACCTGAAGGGAGAATCGCAATGCGTGCTATCGGTAATTTTCTCTGGTTTGTACTGGGCGGTGTCTTCATGGGGCTGGCCTGGTGGCTCATCGGCCTGCTGGCTTTCATCTCGATCATTGGCATTCCCTGGGGCAAGGCCTGCTTCGTGATCGGCCAGTTTACGTTCTTCCCCTTCGGTCGTGAGGCGATCAGCCGCAAGGATCTCCACCAGAAAGACGATATCGGTACCGGCGGCCTGGCCCTTGTCGGCAATGTCCTGTGGTTCATTTTCGCTGGTATCTGGCTGGCCATCGGCCACGTTGTTTCAGCGGTCGCGTGTTTCGTCACGATCATCGGCATCCCGTTCGGAATCCAGCATCTGAAACTGGCCGGTATTGCGCTGGCGCCGATCGGCAAGACCATCGTCACGATTGAAGTCGCCGAGGCCGCAAGAAAGGCCAATGCAGAATCAACGATTTCGGCCTTGCGCAAGAACCCGTAGCCAAGAGGCTATCTCTTTCTGTCATTCACGCGGTAGCAAGCAAAGGTAGTGCTGAGACAGCGTATTGCATGGACTGGATTCCCGCACCCCAGGAGTACTTCTTCAGGACGGTTTCACCTTACCTTCAGGGCGCCTACGCGGGAATGACAAAGCGCGATTCAGTCGCCCTGTCGGCAAACCACAAGCGGCTCGACGCGCACCGGTTCGCCCTCGCCGGTGATCAGCACTTCGCCTTCCTGAATCGTGCATTGCAGATTCATCGAGCGTGTGGCCAGACCGGCCAGCGCCTGCATGTCGTCCGACGAGAGCCGGTAGACGGAGAGGTTGGGCAGTTTTTCCAGCGTGCTGCGGTTCTGTTCCCACCAGATATCCGCCACCCGGTCGCCGTAGGAAAACACCACAACCCGGGCAGAGCGCCCCGAAGCCTTGCGCAACCAGCGTTCGTCCGGCTGTCCGACGACAATCCAGAGATCAATGACGCCGGTTAGGTCCTTGCGCCACAGATCGGGCTCGTCGTCAGTGGACAGTCCCTTGCCGAATTCAAGGCGTTCATCGGCATGCAGCATGAAGGCCAGCAGGCGAACCATCATCCGCGCGTCGTTTTCGGACGGATGACGCGCCAGCGTCAGCGAAAAATCCGCGTAAAGGTTGCGGTCCATGTCCGCCACCGCGAGATCGACCTTGAAAATCGTTGCCTTGAGCGCCATCGGAAACCAGTGAGTTATGAGTTGAATGCTTTTGCCGCAAACGAAGGCCGCTATACTAGCGGAAATATGGCCCGCGTTCCGATCCAATGCATCCACGTTCACTGATCCTGATCCTTGCCCCCTTCGTCAGCGCACTTGCGCCGGAGGCGATCGCCTTTGGTTCGATCGACCCTTTCAGCACGGAGGCGATCACGCCGCCACGTGCCCAACTCGCGCCGATGCCGGAGAGCAATTTCGTTCCCTGCCAGACGATTCCCTCTGCGGCCGTCTTCGACGTCCTCGAAGTGGTCGATCTGGCGCTGTGCCAGAACCCGGGTACTTATGAAGCCTGGGCCAACGCCCGCGTGCAGGCGGCCCTGGTTGGCGTGGCCCAGTCGGGCTTCCTGCCCGGCCTGGACGGCAATGCGAGCGTCAGTCGACTGCGCAGCGAGGGAGACTCGGCCACTCAGCGCAGCGCCTCGCTCACCCTCTCCTGGCTGCTCTACGATTTTGGCGCGCGTTCGGCCAACCTGGAAAACGCCCGGCAACTGCTCAGCGCCGCGGCCTCGACGCTGGATGCCACGGTGCAAACCGTCTTTCTCAACGCGCTGCAGTCCTACTACAACGCGCAGGCCGCCCGTGCTGCCGTAACCGCCGCACTGGAATCGGAAAAGGCCAGCCGCGAAAGTCTCTCGGCCGCCGAAGTGCGCTACCGGGTCGGCACCGGCACCCCGGCCGACCGTCTGCAGGCGCAAACGGCCTGGTCTCAGGCCGCACTCAACCGCATCAAGGCCGAGGGGGTACTGAAGACGGCATTCGGCACTCTGGCCAACGTCATGGGGCTCGATGCCAGCTTGCCGCTCAGGCTCGCTGACATTCCCGATACGCTGCCCGCGGCGGCCTTTGAGCGCGACAAGCGCGATATCGAAGCCCTGATTGCCGAGGCGCGCGAACGTCGCCCCGACCTGCGGGCCGCCGAGGCCCAACTCAAGGCTGCGCAGTCGACGGTCGATTTCACGCGCTCGTCCGGCTTGCCGACGCTTTCGCTCGGAACCGGACCCGCCTGGCAAGGATCCAGCGGCAACGCTGGAAATTTCAGCAGCCACAGCAGTTCGATCGGCCTGACGCTGACGCTGCCGATCTTTTCCGGCTTCAATACCACCTACAAGGTACGCTCGGCACAGGCCAGGGCCGAAGTGGCCGGCGCGCAGCGCGACAGCCTCCGTCTGCAGGTAGCGCTCGACGTATGGACATCGTACCAGAGCCTGACCACCGCCAGTCAGACGATCAGCACCAGTGCCGATCTGCTGGCCAGCGCCGAACAGTCCGAACGTGTCGCCCTCGGCCGCTACAAGGCCGGTGTCGGCAGCATCCTCGATGTACTCAACGCCCAGAGCGCGCTGGCTGCGGCCCGCCTGCAGCGCATCCAGGCGATGCTTGACTGGCGCGTCGCGCGCGCCGCGCTGGCCAAGTCCGTTGGCACACTCGACAGTAGCCTGCTGAACCCTGCCGGAAGCACAAAGCCATGAAACCAATCATCAAAAAAACCCTTTCCGCAGGCCTTGCGCTGGCCGTCCTTGCTGGCGGTTTCTACTGGTATCGCAGCAGTACCGCCCTGCTCCCCGAACAGCGCTACCGGATACAGACCGTCGAAAAGGGCGATCTGGTGCAAACCGTTTCGGCCAACGGCACGCTCAACCCGGTGGTCCTGGTCAACGTCGGCACGCAGGTTTCCGGCACGGTTACCCGGCTCTTTGTCGACTTCAACGACAAGGTTGTAAAAAACCAGCCTCTGCTCGAACTTGACCGTTCGCTGCTGGCGGCGCAGGCCCGACAATCCGCAGCCAGCGTCAACAACATTCTGACCACGCTGGACCTGGCGCGGGCCAGCGAAGCCCGGATGAAGACGCTGTTCGAGGAGGAATACGTCTCGCGCCAGGAACTCGATCAGGCCGTGCAGGCGCGCAAATCGGCCGAAGCACAGTTGGCGCAGTCCAGGGCCGCCGCCGACAAGGATCAGGTGAACCTCAATTACACGATCATCCGCTCGCCCGTTTCCGGCATCGTCGTCGATCGCGTGGTCGATCTCGGGCAGACCGTCGCCGCCAGCCTGCAGACCCCGACGTTGATCAAGATCGCCCAGGATCTCTCCGAAATGCGCATCGATTCGAGCTTTGCCGAAGCCGACATCGGCAAGATCAAGGAAGGCCAGAAGGTGCGGTTTACGGTCGACGCATTCCCCGACCGCTCCTTCACCGGCCAGGTACAACAAATCCGGATGAACGCCACGGTGACGCAGAACGTGGTCACCTACAACGTCCGCGTGTCGCTGGAAAACCCGGATCAGATCCTGCTGCCGGGCATGACCGCCTACGTCAATATCGCCGTCGCCCGGCGCGACGACGTGCTGATGGTGCCGAATTCGGCCCTGCGCTTCAAGCCGGCCGTTAGCGATGAAAAACCGGCCGACAAAGCCGAGGCGAACGGCTCGCGCGCCTCCGGAGAGG
>CAIVZW010000816.1 GCA_903910495.1 uncultured beta proteobacterium | reverse complement strand
CGCACGCCCGCGCGGCGGCCAGCAAGGCCGCGGTCGAAGCAACGGCCAAGACCATAAAACAGTAATACAACTCGGACAAGCGCCCATGATTCCGGAACTCGGACACTTTGCACTGATCGTCGCCTTATGCGTTGCCCTGGCCCAGGGTACGCTGCCCCTGATCGGCGCCCATCAACATCGGGCGCCATGGATCGCCCTGGCGCGACCGGCCGCCATGGCGCAAGCCTTGCTGCTGGCGATTGCGTTTGCTTGCCTGACCACGGCCTTCGTACAGAACGATTTCTCGGTTCTGTATGTGGCGGAACATTCAAATACCCTGCTGCCGCTGCCGTATCGTGTTGCCGCCGTATGGGGCGGACACGAGGGATCTCTGCTACTCTGGGTGGTCATGCTGGCGCTGTGGACGCTGGCGGTGGCGATCTTCTCGAAGCAGCTTCCCGAGGCCATGATCGCGCGCGTGCTCGGCGTTCTCGGCCTGGTCAGCGCCGGCTTCCTGTTGTTCATCCTGATCACCTCCAATCCTTTCGAGCGCCTCCTGCCGGCCGCCGGGGAAGGTCGCGACCTTAATCCGCTGTTGCAGGACCCGGGGCTGATCATCCATCCGCCGATGCTCTACATGGGCTATGTCGGTTTTTCGGTCGCCTATGCCTTTGCCGTTTCCGCCCTGCTTTCCGGGCAACTCGACGCCGCCTGGGCGCGCTGGTCGCGGCCGTGGACCACCGCCGCCTGGATCTTCCTGACGCTGGGCATCGCACTCGGCTCGTGGTGGGCCTACTATGAACTCGGCTGGGGCGGCTGGTGGTTCTGGGACCCGGTGGAAAACGCCTCGTTCATGCCGTGGCTGGTGGGTACCGCACTGGTGCACTCGCTGGCGGTGACGGAGAAGCGCGGCAGTTTCAAGAACTGGACGGTGCTGCTGGCCATCTCCGCCTTCTCGCTCTCGCTGCTCGGCACCTTCCTCGTGCGCTCCGGCGTGCTGACCTCAGTCCATGCCTTTGCCACCGATCCGGGGCGAGGCATTTTCATTCTCGCCTTTCTCGTTGCCGTGATCGGCTCATCGTTGGCACTGTTTGCCTGGCGCGCCCCCAAGGTCGGTCTGGGCGGGCGCTTCGGCCTGTTGTCGCGGGAATCGCTGCTGCTGACCAACAATGTGCTGCTGGTCGTGGCCTGTGCTTCGGTACTGCTTGGCACACTCTATCCGCTGCTTATCGACGCGCTTGGCGCCGGCAAGCTGTCGGTCGGCCCGCCCTACTTCGATTCCGTCTTTGCGCCCCTGATGATTCCGGCACTGTTCCTGATCGGCGTCGCCCCGTTTGCGCGCTGGAAACAGGCCAGTTTCGCTGAACTGGCGCGCAGCCTGCGCTGGGCCTTTCTCGCCGCCGCCATGGTGGGCCTGGTGACGCCCTTCTTCCTGGGCGAATGGAAACCGCTGGTGGCATTGAGCCTGCTTCTGGCCGCCTGGATTGTCCTGAGCGGCCTGCTTAATTTTGTCGAGCGCGTGCAATCGACGCGTGCCGGCCAGCCTTTCATGCGTGCTGCCGGCAAGCAGCCGCTCAGCTTTTTTGGCATGCATCTGGCGCACCTCGGCGTTGCCGTATTCGTCATCGGCGTAGCGATGGTCAATGGTTATCAGGCCGAAAAAGACGTGAAAATGGAGATCGGCGATACGGTTTCGGTAGGTGGCTATTCCTTCAGGTTCAACGGCGTTGGGGTACAGAAAGGGCCGAACTACACGGCGCTGGTCGGCGACATGGACCTGCTGAAGGACGGCAAGGCCATCCGCAAAATGAGTCCGGAAAAGCGCAACTATGCGTCCTCCGGGATGCCGATGACCGAAGCGGCCATCGACACCGGCTTTTTGCGCGACGTCTATGTCTCGCTTGGCGAAGCCATCGACCGGGATAAACCGGAAGCCGCCTGGGCCGTGCGCGTTTATTACAAGCCCTTTGTTGACTGGATCTGGGGCGGTTGCCTGCTGATGGCGCTGGGTGGCCTGCTGGCCCTGAGCGACCGGCGCTATCGCATCAAATCGCGCGTCGCTTCCGGCGCCAGCGCCACGCTGGCCCAGAAAGCCTGAGGACTCTACATGAACCGTTTTCTCTGGCCGCTGATCGGCTTTGCTGTTCTCGTTGTTCTGCTCGCCGTCGGGCTCAACCTCAACCCGCGTGATGTACCCTCACCGCTGCTCGGGAAACCGGCGCCGCTGTTCGCCCTGGCAAAACTCGCTGCGCCTGAACAGACATTCTCGCCAAAGGACATGCTGGGCAAGGTGTGGTTGCTCAACGTCTGGTCGACCTGGTGCGTGTCCTGCCGTCAGGAGCACCCGGTACTGGTTGAAATGGCGAAAAACAAAATGGTGACGCTGGTTGGCCTCAATTACAAGGAAGTGCGCGGGGATGGCAATATCGATTCGGACAAGCTCAGCGCAGACGCTGAAATGAAGATGGCGATCGAGCGTTCCAATGCCTGGCTGAGAAAACATGGCGATCCCTACAGCCTTTCGGTGCTCGACCTCGACGGCCGCGTCGGCATCGACTACGGCGTTTATGGCGTCCCGGAAACCTACGTCATCGACAAAGCAGGGGTGATCCGTCTGAAATACACCGGCCCACTCAGCCCTGATGCGTTTTCCGGCAAGATTTTGCCGCTGCTTGCGGAGTTGTCAAAATGAGGGTCTGGATAAGCATCCTGCTGCTGACACTTGCCTCGTTTTCTTTCTCCTTGCAGGCCAAAGAAGCCGCACCGCTGGCCCAGGACGAGGTCACGGAAAAACGCATGGTCGCCATTTCCTCGGAATTGCGCTGCCTGGTCTGCCAGAACGAGTCACTTTCCGGATCCCATGCCGAGCTGGCCAACGATCTGCGCCGCGAGATTCGCACCTTGATCAGCGATGGCAAAAGCGATAACGAAATCATGGATTTCATGGTCAGCCGTTATGGTGACTTTGTGCGTTACCGCCCACCGCTCAAGGGCACCACCCTGCTGCTGTGGTTTGGCCCGGTGCTGCTGTTCATCGGCGGACTGGCCACACTCATTCTCTACCTGCGCCGCCGTAACCTGGCCATCAGGGATACTCCGCTCAGCGCGAAAGAGCAGCAACAGGCCGAGCGCCTGCTTAACGTCAAAGAATCCAGAAAATGACTGCCATGACCGGTTTCATCCTTGCCGCAGCGCTCCTTCTCCTGGTTATCCTCGGAATCTTGCTGCTGCCGCTACTGCGCTCCCCCAGGCTTTCTCGTGCCATCGACCGTCGCGAAGCCAATCTGGAAATCTTTCGTGACCAGCTCAGCGAACTCGAACGCGAGCGGAACGAGGGCTCGCTCGCCGAAGCCGATTTCGAGCAGGCCAAAAGTGAACTGCAGCGCCGCCTGCTTGAAGAAGTTCAGCCCGAGACCGTGACTCAGGAAAAATCCGGCGGACGCAAGAGCGCGCTGGCCTTGCTCTTCGTCATCCCGCTG
>CAIVZW010000815.1 GCA_903910495.1 uncultured beta proteobacterium | reverse complement strand
TCACGCCGGAACGCATGCACCTTGATCGTGTCACCCGCCCGGTAGCGTGCGAGCTGCTTGTCGAGTGAGGCCGGCGTTACGCGCAGCCCGTCGATGGCCAGCAGGAGGTCGCCGGAGGAAAGACCGGCATGTTGCGCCGCGCTGCCGTCGAAAACCGTCGCCAGTCTGACCTCGCTGCCTTCACTGGCGATTTTGGCGCCGAGCGACGGCAGCTTCGCCTGTTCCCATTCAAGGGTGATGCCGAAGGGGGCCAGCAGTTTCTTCAAGGGCAATTCGCCGGTACCGTGAATCGCCTCGGCAAAGAAGCGCTTCAGATTGAGCCCGGAAAGTTCTTCGGCGATCAGCCGGATATCGTCATCGCCAACACCGCTGCCGGTTTCCTCGTGGCGTTGCCAGAGCACGTGCATGAGGTCATCGAGCGAGACCTGGCCCCGGGTCCGGCTGCGCAGCGTGAGGTCGAGGGCGAGCGCGACCAGCGCCCCCTTGCGGTAGTAGCTGACGACGGCATTGGGCGTGTTTTCGTCCGGCCGGTAGAACTTGCTCCAGGCATCGAAGCTCGATTCGGCCAGGGTCTGCCGCTGGCGACCGGGGGTCCGCCGGATCATGCTGATGGTCTTGGCCGTCAGTTCCAGCCAGTCCTTGAGCGTGATGACGCCGCTGCGCAGAAGCGCCAGATCGTCGTAGTAGGAGGTGATGCCTTCAAAGGCCCAGAGCAGTGTCGTGTAGTTTTCGCCGCTCAGGTCGTAGGGAATGAACGCCGCCGGCTTGATGCGCTTGACGTTCCAGAGGTGGAAATACTCGTGGCTGCACAGACCGAGAAAGCTGCGATAGCCCTCGCTCATGCCCGGCATGCCATGGTGCGGAAGGTCGTGGCGCGAACAGAGCAGCGCCGTCGAGTTGCGGTGTTCGAGACCGCCGTAGCCCTCGCCGATGGCCGTGACCAGGAAGACATAGCGCGGCATTGGCGGGGGTTCGCCAAAAAAGCGGATCTGCCATTCGCAGACGCGCTTGAGGTCGGCGCAAAGGCGGGTCATGTCGCAATCGTGACGGCCGGTGATGGCTATCTCGTGCGGCACGCCACAGGCTTCAAAACGGGCAAGGCTAAAGCGACCCATCTCGACCGGATGGTCGATCAGTTCGTCGTAGTTTGCGGCGCGGTACAAGCCGAAACCATGGCGTCGGGCGCTGTGTTTCTCGCCCCGTGCCGGTGCCAGCGCCGTGGCCACGTGCCAGTCTTCATGAGTGCGGCCAGATGGCGGCTGGATATCGACGCGGCAGGGCAAATCGTCCTGCCCGATCACGCGCAGGAAGACACTGCTGCCGTTGAAGAAGGCGTGTGTCTCGTCGAGATGGGCGCCGCGTACCGAGAGATCCCAGGCATAGACCTCGTAGCTGACGGTAAGCGGGGCCCCGGTCTTCAGAGGAGCAGCCTGCCAGGTCTGCTTGTCGATCTTGGTCAGAGGGACCGGTTGCTCATCGGCCTGGGCACGGATGGCAACGATGTGCCGGGCAAAATCGCGGATCAGGTA
>CAIVZW010000814.1 GCA_903910495.1 uncultured beta proteobacterium | reverse complement strand
GGTAATCGTAAGTGTCATACACATCATTGATACCCGGCAAACGATGATTGAGGCAACGCTCAGCGATATGCGGTTTCACTCCGAGCATTGCCAAGTGAGTTCGCGCTGTTCTACGCAGATCGTGGATCGTGAAATGCTCAAGCCCATGCTCAATCTGCTTCAACGCCCAGTTCAGAGTCTCTACGGCAAGGTGAGGTTTGGCGCCTCGCCGCCTGGCCGGAAAAACGTAGTCACTGCCGCAACCGATCAGTTTCAACTCAGTCAGCCACCCCACGGCAGCAGGAGATAATGGCACCGTGAAGTCTTTGCCGCCTTCCTTATCCCCGGTTTTTTGCCGTTCTGCTGGCACAGTCCACTGCCCGTTCTCAAGGTCAAACTCAGACCAAGGGGCTTCAATCAACTCAGACTTACGAACCGCAGTAAGGAGGAGCAACCGCACCGCCAGCGCGTAGGGGCGAAATACAGGACCGGCAGCATCAAAGGCTTTAATCAGCGCCGTTATCTCTGTATCGGTCAGCGCCCTACTCCGCGCTGATTCTTCTCCGCCTGCGTCATTCCTGTTAAATGCTGATGCCGGGTTGTACTCGACCCAGTGACGACGAATGGCGAAATCGAAAACCGACTTGGTCACGGTTAAAACCCTATTCGCCATAATCGGGGAACCTCGCTTGACGATACCGGCAATCATTCGATCAACATCCACCGGTTTTACGTCGGTGATCCGAGATTTCCCCATCGATCGGACGATGTCGTTATCAAGCATCGCTCTTACCAGATCGGGGCGTTTGATCCGGCCTTTGATCGTCCGATTGAAATACTCGTCACAGAGTTCCTTCACGGTGCCAGCAGCAGTCATTGCCACCTTTCGGGCCTGCTCTGCCTGAGCAACATCTACCCCCTGTTGCACAGCGACACGCTTTTCTGCTGCCCGTTCCCGCGCCTTGGTTAAGGTTACATCCGGGTAATTGCCGATGGTAAGTTCCTTCTGCTTGCCGCCGATGCGATACCGCAGCACCCATGCCCCCGTACCCTTAGCCGAAAGAGTAAACGTCAGCCCCCCACCGTCAGATTTCGCCACAGGCAAACCGGCCTTGACCCAGTGCCGAATTTGAACGTCAGTCAAAACCCCTGCTAATCGTGCCATTCCGCCCTCCTTGAGTAGCTAGATCCATCGCCAGACCGCGATCGTTGAGTAGCCAGAGAAATAACTACTCACCTAGCTACTCAAAATATCATAGATCGAAGTGTACTCCTTCGGACAATATAAAACAAAAAAGCCCGTAAAAACCGGGCTTTAATGAATCAGTCTATACAAGACTGGACTGTATTAAATACTACTTGAGCTGGTCGTAGAGCAGGCTCAGGATTTTCTTTGACGTTTCGGACTGGTCAACGCCCCCTTCAAACGACAACACCTGCACCATCGTCAACGCGCCGCTGTCCTTGACCAGAATGCGGAACTTGGTTTGGGGAGCAGGCCCTGATCCCTTCCAGAACGCCAGTTTGGACAGGAAACCATCGTTTTTCTTATCATCCGTTTCCGGATCGACATAGCGCACGAAATACAGTCCATTGGAGCGATCCCTGTCCTCGACCGTGAATCCGACACGATCAAGCGCCAGACCGACACGCCGCCAGGCACGATCAAACGACTCCTGCACTTCAAGAGTACCGGCACCGTCATTGCCACGCGACAGTTTGGCCCGATCCAGCGGTTTTGTCTTGGCTGCCGCAATCTCGACTTCCGCGCGTTTCTGATCGGTACCGAAACGTACCATCAGGCGCCGCAGCATTTCAACCTCAAGTTCCGGGTCGGGTTCGCGCGGCTGCCACTTGGTCTGATCCTTTCCTTCACTGACGAATATTTCATACATGCCACGATGGCTGATGAAAATATCCGTGGTGCCAGGCTGGACTCCTGGCTCAAGCCGGGTACGGAACTTGTCGCGTTCGGCCGTTGAATAGAGCGAATCGAGAACCTTGCCGAGGAGATTGCGGATAAAATCCTGGCCGATCTTGGCCCGGTTTTCCGCCCAGTCGGTTTCCATGATACCCGCCTCAGGCAGCTCCAACTTGACCAGGAAGCCAGTCTCCTGCCAGAAATCCTTGACCTGGCCCCAGAGTTTATCCGGCGATTCAGCGACCACCAGCCAGCGCTGATTGCCCGAGCGCTCAATACGCGCCTTGTCAACCTGTGGCAGGACATCACTTTGTTGCTGTGCTTTCGCTTGCGGCGAGCGTTCCCCGGAATACGCCGAGAAGGTCGCTGTCCCTTTGCCGCCGGTATCGGGCACGGCGAAACGATCATCACGCGCGGGTGAAGTCAGATCGGGAGGAATTTCAAGCGTAGGCACCTTGACGGCAGATGCCGATTTATAGTCAATTTTCTTGGACTCAAGACCGAGAGTGCTGCAGGCTGCCAGCACAACCGCCAGGAAACAGAACAGCAGACGCGAAACAACACATTTCATCGGGTATTCCTGGGAATCTGGGGTTATTACAACAAACCCGCCTGGCGCAGAGCCACGCGAACACGTTCATGGCACTCCGCAGACAAGGGGGTCAATGGCAGGCGGATGCCTTCGCTGATCAGTCCGAGTTGCTGACACGCCCATTTGACGGGAATCGGATTGGCCTCGCAGAACAACTGGCGATGCAGACCCAGCATGCGGAAGTTAAGCTCACGCGCTGTGGCCAGATCGCCCTTCAGAGCGGCAGCGCACATATCATGCATCAATCGTGGCGCAACGTTGGCCACCACCGAAATATTGCCCCGACCGCCCATCAGCAGCAAGGAGCAGGCAGTGGGATCATCGCCGCTGTAGATCGAAAACCCTTGCGGCGCACGCGTGATCAGCTCACATCCGCGATCAATATTGCCCGTTGCATCCTTGATGCCCACGATGTTCGGGATCTGGGCCAGACGCAAGGTCGTCTCATTACTCAAGTCCGCCACGGTACGGCCGGGGACATTGTAGAGAATGACCGGAATATCCACCGCCTCGGCAATCGCCCTGAAGTGCCGGTAAAGGCCTTCCTGTGTCGGCTTGTTGTAGTACGGCACGACCGACAAGGCGGCAGCGGCTCCCGCTTCCCTGGCAAAGTGGGTCATCTCGATGGCTTCGGCCGTTGAATTGGCGCCTGCCCCGGCAATCACCGGAATCCTGCCGGCGGAATGCTCGACAACCACCCGGATCAGTTCGTGATGTTCTTCCACATCGACGGTCGGCGATTCGCCGGTTGTACCGACGACGACGATGGCATCAGTACCTTCCTGTACATGGAAATCGACCAGACGGCGCATCCCTTCCAGATCAAGGCTTCCGTCCTCGTGCATCGGGGTGACTATGGCAACAATGGATCCTGATATCGTATTCATGATTAAAGAGCCTGAAAATTGAACTTGTGATTTTACCCGAAGGCGTGCCCTCCGACCATGAAAAACGCGGCCAGCGTCAATCGGCTGACAGAAACTACATGAAAAACCCGTCAGATACCGGCCAGAACCTTGATGTGGACGGCAACACTGCGCGCCAGAGCCGAAAGAACGTAGCCGCCTTCCAGCATCGAGACCAGACGCCCCTTGGCCGTTTCCTCGGCAATCTGCTTGATCTGCTCGGTGACCCAGACAAAATCCATTTCATTGAGTTTCATTCCACCCAGATCGTCCTCGTAGTACGCATCGAACCCTGCGGATATGAGGATCATCTCGGGCTTGAACTGGCGCAGGCGCGGCAGCCAGACGTCATGCACCACCTGACGGAACTCCTCACCATCGGTACCGCTGGGAAGAGGCACATTGAGCATGTTGGCTGCCGGAGCCTCGGTCCCGCTGTAGGGATAAAACGGGTGCTGGAAAATGCCGACCATCAGCACCTGGTCATTATTCTTGAAACAGTCCTCGGTTCCATTGCCGTGATGCACGTCAAAATCGACAATCGCCACCCGCGAAAGTCCGTGTGCTTTCATGGCATGGGCGGCGGCAACCGCGATGTTGTTGAAGAAGCAGAAACCCATCGCATTCGCCCGTTCGGCATGATGGCCCGGCGGACGCACGGCACAAAAGGCATTCTGCACTTCACCCGACATCACCAGATCAACCGCCATCACCCCCGCTCCCGCAGCACGCAGCGCGGCTTGCCAGGTATGGGGATTCATCGCCGTATCCGGATCGAGGTGCACGATTCCCTGCGCCGGGGAACTGCGCTTCAGACGCTCCAGATGAAAGGCCGAATGCACACGCAGCAGTTGTTCGAAGGTTGCCAGCGGAGCGTCATGATAGACAAAATAGTGGTCTAGCCCCTGGGCAATCAGGTGATCGCTGATCGCGGAGAGTCGTGCCGGGGACTCCGGATGAAACGATCCCATGTCATGTAAATGACAATCGCGGTGGGTGATGAATGCAGTGCTGGTCACTGTTGCCTCCCTAGGGTGTGTTCTCATTTGACGGACGGTCACGCAAGCACCGGGCCGGGATGCAGCGCGAGGCGCCGTAAGCGCGGCGTGGTTATTCCACGCAAGTGCGCGGCAACGCAGCGAAGCGCCCGGCTCAGTGCTTGCCCTCCGGGTTGTTGCCCAATGCGCCCGATACGGCGTTGCTCGCCTCGCCAATGGAACAACCATTGGCCTCAGCTCGCGCCTTGTCTTGGGCGCTTTGGGCAACAACGTGATCCGCCCGCTAAATGAGAACACACCCTAGAGCAGGATTCGGTCAGTGCCAGAACACTCCGCTGATCAGCCCGTAGCCGGTGAACAGCGAAGCAGGG
>CAIVZW010000813.1 GCA_903910495.1 uncultured beta proteobacterium | reverse complement strand
TTGAGAGAGACTCTGCCAGAGCGAGAGAATTCGATACTTTTCGGCACAAAAAGCTTTGTGCCAGGGCGGTGTTCAATGAATCGACACCAGAAGGCAGGAGGGCTTTAGAAATACGGCCAGGTTCGCGAAGCGCGTTGTGCATTACATGCTGCAATACACAATGGCATTATACCCGCTCGAGCTGTTGGCGTCGAGCCAATTCTTAGGGACAGGGATTAGTCGTGGCCCAAGGCGGGTGAAAAAATCTCGGTGACGAGTAGCGATTGTGCGCCGATAACAAAGCGCGAACGTCGTGCCCATAAGGACGCTGGAGGCGATTCTGTCAGGTGCATGGCTTCAATCGCCGGATGAAAAAGCGCATGTCGTTGATCGAGTCGCTTGCATTGGATGGTGCCACGCGAGATTCCTGCGTGGGCGAAGATCCTGGCCCCAAGCGATTGGCTCCCTAAACGTGCCAGCCAACGGCTTACTGGACCGCGTGGCCGGCGGGGCAGTATCGTATGCGCAAAAACTACCGCTTGGCCATCGCAGAGCAGTGCTACCTCGCGTAGCCAGGCCAACCGTCTGCGTCCGATACCGAGTTCGACTGCTTCATCACTGGTCGGCATGGCAAGACCCTGACGCAGAACACGCACGGCAAAGCTTCCTTTTGTCTGAAGGCGTGAGGTTAAGGAACCGCGATCACGCAACCAGTGGATCAAAGAAACCTTATCTGTGTTGCGTAACAGTTTAGCGCGCCATGCCACTCTGTTCTTGAACGTCATGATGGGTCGAGGATAGTGCTACTGCGGGCGCGGCGATTTTTCAATGCCGCCAATGCGTACCCCGGATTTAAGTCCCTTGCCGGAAAACCAGCCAAGGTTCATTTCCAGGGCAAAACGGGCTGGACGGGCTGCGCAGTGGTTGTTTTCGGTTTGCGGTTGCATGTCTTCAATATTGAGAATGCGGCCTTCTTCATCGAGAAAGGCGACAGAGAGGGGCAAGAAGGTATTGCGCATCCACATGCAATGGCGATCTGCAACGGGGAATACAAAAAGCATCCCCTGATTGGCCGGCATGCTTCGACGATACATCAATCCCTGCATGCGATTGGCTTGATCGGCAGCAACTTCGGCTTCGATGCGGTAAAGCCCGACGTTCAGTTCCATGCGCGGCATTTGTGCCTGCGCCTGTGCCGAGACAAATAACAGAAGAGTCGTGCAGAGGGTTGATACAAAACGGTACATCGCGAACTCCGGGATGGGTGAAGATAAAAATGATGGGGACGTGGTTCGGTCCGGATCCCCGGTTTCCTACAGAGAGGCGAGTGACTCTAGCACAGCCGGCACTACTTCCTTCCCTGGTTCGCCCTGGTTATTTTGGGGGGCTTTGCGGCATGGACTGGTTTTCCTTTGGGGGTTGGCCTGGCCTTTACGGCGACCGGCTGTTTTGCAGGTTTTGCGGAAATTTTTGGCCTGACGACATCGGCACCCTTGGTTACCGGTGCGTCTTCGTGCTCGGCTGCCTTCGGCGTGGCTTGCACTGTCACGCTGAAAAATGAGAATGAAGCGGCCAATAGCAAGCGCGCAACGGTGATTGCCTTGAGTTTCATGTTTTCATCCCATTTGACTTTCAATGCCAGCCAGATTTCCGCTACGGTTTCCCTGGAGGAAGTTGTTGGTAAAATCCTTAACCAGTGCTGTTACGAAGCATAAAATCGCAGTGATCAAGCCGCTTGTTGAGAAATACAGTGTGCAGTCCGGACGCTGATGTCTGGACTGTTACTAAGACGAATTATATCTTGCATGATTGATATGATCTTGCTTGCAAGCTTCGTTCCGTAGCTGAAACATCCGTGTCGTAGTCAGTTTATGTAGAAGGATGGTCGATGGAATTCGTTGAATCAAGTGCGTTCTGGATAGATTTGCTCAAAATCATCTGGGTAAATATCCTGCTGTCCGGCGATAACGCCGTCGTAATCGCTCTGGCATCACGCTCATTGCCTCACGCGCAGCAAAAGCATGCGATTATCTGGGGATCGGTAGCGGCGATCATTCTGCGCGTGATCCTCACGATCTTTGCCGTCCAGCTACTCCAGTTGCCCTGGCTGAAGGCTGTGGGTGCGGTTATGCTGGTGTGGATCGGCGTTCAACTGCTTGAGGACGAAGGCGATGAGGGGCAGGTCAATGAAGCGGGCAGCCTGTTTTCGGCGATCAAGACCATCCTGATTGCCGATCTGGTGATGAGTCTGGACAACGTGCTCGCCGTCGCGGCCGCAGCCGATACCGCTCCTGCCGAAGCGAAACTTGCATTGGTGGTGCTGGGACTCGCTTTGTCCATACCCATTGTTATTTTTGGCAGCAGTATCGTACTCAAGCTAATGGAACGTTTCCCCGTAATCGTTACGCTCAGCGCCATGTTGCTGGGCTGGATCGCCGGAGAGATGCTGGTCAAGGATGAGGCGGTGTCTCTATATGTGCCCGACAACAACGTCCTGCAATTATTCTTTTGTCTCAGCGGCGCACTGCTTGTTCTGGCAATGGGCAAACTCAAGAGTCGTTTTGTGCGCGAGAATCCCTGAAACAGGCTGAAGTCCGACTGGATAGTGCACAGTACTTTCCGTGCCCTGTGCCTGTGCTGGATCGATCCGGCATGCTTACTTCTCCAGACCCTGATCAATGCGCCACTTCTTGACCAGCGCGTAAATCGCCGGGATCACCGCCAGCGTCAGCACGGTCGATGAGATCATGCCGCCAACCATCGGCGCGGCGATGCGGCTCATGACTTCCGAACCGGTGCCGGTACCCCACATGATTGGCAGCAGGCCGGCCATGATCGCCACCACGGTCATCATTTTCGGCCGCACGCGTTCAACGGCGCCTTCCATCACGGCTGCGTAGAGGTCGCTGACGCCTGGTGCGCGTCCGGATTCGCGGCATTTCGTCTTGACCGCCTCCCAGGCGTGGTCAAGGTAGATCAGCATGATCACACCGGTTTCGGCG
>CAIVZW010000812.1 GCA_903910495.1 uncultured beta proteobacterium | reverse complement strand
TTGAGAGAGACTCTGCCAGAGCGAGAGAATTCGATACTTTTCGGCACAAAAAGCTTTGTGCCAGGGCGGTGTTCAATGATTCGACACCAGAAGGCAGGAGGGCTTTAGAAATACGGCCAGGTTCGCGAAGCGCGTTGTGCATCACATGCTGCAATACACAGGGCTATTGTACCAGTTCGACGATTTGGCGTCGATCTAATTCTTCGGGACAGGCCCCAGGGCGGGTGAAAAAATCTCGGTGACGAGTAGTGACTGGACGCCGATAACAAAGCGCGAACGTCGTGCCCATAAGGCCGCTGGAGGAGAATCTGTCAGGTGCATGGCTTCAATCGCCGGATGAAAAAGCGCATGCCGTTGATCGAGTCGTTTGCATTGGATGGTGCCGCGCGAGAATCCTGCGTGGGCGAAGATCCTGGCACCAAGCGATTGGCTGCCCAAACAGGCCAGCCAACGGCTTACCGGCCCGCGTGGCCGGCGGGGCAGTATCGTATGCGCAAAAACTACCGCTTCGCTATCGCAGATCAGTGCCACCTCCCGTACCCAGGCCAGCCGTTTGCGTCCGATACCGAGTTCGACTGCTTCATCATTGGTCGGCATGGCAAGGCCCTGACGCAGAACACGCACGGCAAAGCGTCCTCTCGCCTGAAGGCGTGACGTTAACGAACCGCGATCACGCAACCAGTGAATGAAAGAAACGTTGCCTGTGTTGCGTAACAGTTTAGCGCGCCAAGCCAGTCGGTTCTTGAACGTCATGATGGGTGGAGGATGGGGCTACTGCGGGCGCGGAGATTTTTCAATGCCGCCAATGCGTACCCCGGGTTTGACTCCCTTGCCGGAAAACCAGCCCAGATTCATTTCCAGAGCAAAACGGGCCGAACCTGCTGCGCAGTGATTGTTTTCAGTCTGCGGTTGCATGTCTTCAACATTGAGAATGCGGCCTTCTTCGTCAAGAAAGGCGACAGAGAGGGGCAAGAAGGTATTGCGCATCCACATGCAATGACGTTCTGCAACCGGGAAAACAAAAAGCATCCCCTGATTGGCCGGCATGCTTCGACGATACATTAATCCCTGCATCCGGTTGGCCTGATCGGCAGCGACTTCGGCTTCGATGCGGTAAAACCCGAGGTTCAGTTCCATGCGCGGCATTTGAGCCTGTGCCTGTGCCGACGCAAGAAACAGAAGAGTCGTGCATAGGGTCAATACAAAACGGTACATCGCGAACTCCGGGATGAGTGAGGACAAAAAATGTTGGGGACTTGGTTCACGTCCTGATGCCCCAGTGTCCTGCAGGGCGGTGAGTGACTCTAGCACAGCCGGTACTACTTCCCTCCCTGGAACGCTCTGGATTTTTGCGGTGGCTTTGCGGCATGGACTGGTTTTCTCTTGGGGGTCGGCCTGGCTTTTCCGGTGACATGCTGTTTTGCAGGTTTAGCTGACATTTTTGGCCTGGCCACATCGGCACCCGTGGTTACCGGTGCGTCTTCGTGCTCGGCTGCCTTCGGCGCGGCTTGCACTGTCACGCTGAAAAACAAGAATGAAGCGGCTAAAAGAAAGCGCGCAAGCTTGATTGCCTTGAGTTTCATGTATTCATCCCATTTGACTTTCAATGCCGGCCT
>CAIVZW010000811.1 GCA_903910495.1 uncultured beta proteobacterium | reverse complement strand
GGCCCGATCACCGCGTCGAGCGTCTCATTGACGCCCTTGACGATGGCCTGGAAATCACCCTGGTGCTTTGTTGCATCGGCGCGCGTGGCCAGACGCCCTTCAACGGCGGCCTTGGCCAGCAAGCTCGCGTCAGCGGTCAGCGCCTGCACGGCCTGCTGCACCGAGGCAACGGCTCGAACCACTTCGCCGACTTCATCCCGGGCGTCGCTTTCCAGCTTGAAATTGAAGTCACCGACGGCCATCTTCTTGGCGGCACCGACGACGGTATTGACCGGGCCGGTAATGCCGCGCGTGATGACCCAGGCAAAGAGCAGCGTCAGCAGCATGGCAATGAGACCAACGATCGCAATCAGGCGCTCGGCTGCACTGGCCATTTCGTCGGCCTCCTTGCCGGCTGTCGCCATCAGCCCGGACTGGAACGCGATCAGTTCATCGACAGCAGTGATATAGGCCGTCTGCGCCTTGCGCACACTGCCGAGCAAGAGTTCAATCGCCTCATCGCGCTTTCCGGCTTGCTGAAACTCGATGAATTTCGTCTGTTCGACGGCATAATCCTTGCGCGTGGCAATGACCTTGCCCAGGACCTTCTTCCCCGCGTCTGACGTGATGGTTTTTTCGAGTTTGGCCAGCGTTTCGTTGACCTTGATTCGTGCATCGACAATGCGTTGCAGTTCCTTCTTTACCTCTTCGGGCTGTTTGAAGAGTACCGAATTGCGCAGCGAGCGGGCGACAACGTTGATCTGGTCGATGATGTCGTGGGCAAGGACCGTCTTGGGGTACTTGTCATTGACCATGTCCTCGATTTCGCTGTTGAGTGCGGCCAGCCGGGTGTAAGCGAAGACTGAAATGAAGGCCAGTAAAACGAGGACAAAGGCGAAACCAAGTCCGAGACGAACACCGATTTTGAGATTTTTGAACATGATTTCTCTCCTGACGATCAAATTGCTTTTGAATCGCTTGCCAGCGAATGAAGTGAGATGCTGTTCCGGCTCTGAAATCCACGCATTCTTTCGGCACGGGTAGCGCCATAAGCCTGTTCCGGGTCTTTCAGGATGCGTGCGACTTCATCGGCAAATGCCGGGTCCGTAAAGCCCACGCACCGGTCCTTCTGAAGACCGGTGTCTGAAGAATGCGTGTTCAAGGTGTTCTTCATGGTGTGGATTCCAGTCGCTCCGGTGGGTGAGATTCCCGGGCGGATTACTGCGTGGTGCCCGAGACGACGAAGGCTTCGGACGTGGTGCCTTCGGTACCGGTGAGTTGGGCGATTTCCTCGATCGACAGGACTTTGTTGATATTGAGGATGATGACGAACTTGCCGGAGACCTTGCCCATGCCGAAGATGAATTCGGCGCGGATTCTGGCGCCGAAGGTTGGTGGCGGCTCGATCTCGCTGCCCGGGATGTCGAGCACTTCCGAAACCGCGTCGACCATGATCCCGATGTCGTGACGGGTTTCCTCTTCAGTCACTTCGACGATGACGATGCAGGTGCGGCGGGAGACTTCCGTCACCCGGCCGCCGAAGCGCGCCGAGAGGTCGATCACCGGCACCACGCTGCCGCGCAGGTTGATCACGCCGCGAATGAAGGCCGGCATCATCGGAATCTCGGTCAGATGCCCGTACTCGATGATCTCTTTCACGTTGAGAATGCCGACGGCGAACATCTCGCCGCCGAGGACGAAGGTCAGGTATTGCGAGGGGGTTTCATTGGCCCTGAGGGCGAGGATGCCCCCCGCCTGACCGCTGGCTTGTGCTTGTACGAGTTGTCCCATGATGGCTCCTTAAGTGTTTAATCCGTCATTCCCGCCTGCGCGGGAATGACAATTAGTGATGTCGTTACGTAACACTTAATAGCGCTCGAAGTCACCTTCGTTGACCGGGCCTGAGGCCACCCGCCCACTGGGTCCCGCTTTTGCCTGGCGCGCGCTGCTGCTGCGCGCCGGTGGTGCTGCGTTGCGAGCCGTGCGTGTGCTGCTCGATCCGTCATCGAGTTTGAAGAAGGTCATGGTTTGCTGGAGCTCGTTAGCCTGGGCGCCGAGTTCTTCGGCGGTGGCGGCGAGTTCCTCGGAGGCGGAGGCATTTTGCTGCGTGGTCTGGTTGAGCTGACCCATGG
>CAIVZW010000810.1 GCA_903910495.1 uncultured beta proteobacterium | reverse complement strand
GCCGCCTGAACCGTTCGCCAGGCGTGCCGTTGTGGGTGGAAACCGGCTCCGGGCTACGCCCTACGCCAATTTCCACCCACAACAGAAAAAGCGGACAATTCATGTGCTACAGAACCGGACAAGTCTAAAAACCCGCGACAGGAGCCTCAACGTGGCCGCTGGCGATTGTTCTATTAGATTGAAGCAGTTTCCACTAAAACTGGGGTAGTGGAATTGGAACTAAAACAACACAATGAATCGCGTGGTAGAGGAGGGTAAAAAAGCGTGTAAGGACAGACCATTCAGTTTCCTGTGATGCAACGAGATATCAAAATTCGGAATGGTTAACTATACAATTTAAATTAAATCTGGAGGTTAACATGAGCAGTTCAGTTGCAGAGGTGATGGTTCTGGCCACGGATAATGGGGGCGCGAGTCCAGCTCGTAGATATATATATTTCTTTGTGGGTTTGGCAATTTTGGCATTTTCTTTTCTGATGCCTTTGCCAGTCGGCATGAAGCAGGAGGCAATGCTTACACTTGCGGTGACGGTTATTACCGTCCTGTGGTGGGTTACTGAAACTCTTCCTGTTCCAGTTACAGCGTTGATGGTGCCAGTCTGGCTACACCTTTTAAAAATTGTCCCGTTACAAAAGTCCCTAAGTGCAAGCTTCGGTGATCATTTCGTACCGTTTCTTATTGGGGTTCTCGTCTTGTCAGTAGCTTTCAATCGGTCCGGTCTGGGCAAAAGATTGACTTACGTGTTGCTTTCAATTTCCGGTACTGGCGTGAAGACTGTAATCGGTGTTTATCTGTTTGTGTCTTTCGCAATTTCAATGTTCATCTCCGATGTGGCTGTTGTTGCCATGATGTTGCCCGTTACCCTCGGGTTGGTGAGAACCGCAGGTTGCAAACCTGGCGAGAGCAATTTCGGCCGGGCGATGATGATGGCGATAATGTTCGGTTCTACTTTGGGCGGAATTGCTACACCAGCGGGTGTCACCGCTAACATTATTGCGATGGGTTTTTTGGAAAAAAATGCCGGAATCAGTATTTCATTTCTTGAATGGACTTTAATCGCTGCCCCGATGACATTGACGTGCAACATGATTGCCTGGTGGGTAATATTGAAAGTATTTCCGCCTGAAATGAAAAAGCTCCCTTTTGGAAAGGAATACATCAGAAAAGAACTGGATGAAATGGGAGCTTGGAAGAAGGAGGAAATTAGCACATTCGTAGTTTTCCTGGTTGCAGTTGTGTTATGGCTTTCAGGCGAGTGGACAAAGTTACCCATTGCTTTGGTTTCCATAGCTTTGGTGGGCGCGGTTTCGATCCCCAATATTGGTGCCATCAAGTCCTGGAAAGATATTGAGAAAGATCTTGAATGGGGGGCTTTGTTACTGGTAGTTGGCGGTTTTTGTCTGGGTATTGCAGCCGGTTCTAGCGGTCTGGCTAGCTGGATGGCACTAAATCTTCTTTCACCCATGGCAAGCCTACCGGCCGAATTGCAACCTCTTGCAGTAACTATTCTCGTTGCCATCGATTCATTGGGTTTTTCAAGCTTTGGCGCAGCGGCATCGGTCAATCTTCCCTTCGTGATTTCCTATGCTCAACAGAATGGCTTCCCGGTGCTTAGCCTTGCCTTGGCGGCAGCATTCGCATGCTCAACGCATTTTATATTAGTGACCGAGAGTCCATCTTTCGTTTTGCCATACGCCTATGGGTATTTCAGCTTCAAAGACCTGTTTAAGATTGGCATCATCATGACGATCCTTTGTGCGATCGTCTTCGGAATTGGCTTTGTACTCATAGGCTTGCCGTAAGGCGCGTTCAATATTAAGTAAGAGTCCGACATAATGTCCGCTATCGAAATTAGGGAATTGACGTCGGATACCGATGCTATCTTGCGTTGCGCCATAGAATGGCACAACGCCGGGAAGCAGGTTGCTCTGGCAACAGTGATATGCACTTGGGGTTCCTCGCCACGCCCAGTGGGAAGTCATCTGGTGGTGACTGATGTCGGCTATTTCACCGGGTCTGTATCAGGTGGTTGCATTGATGCTGCGGTAGTTGAAGAGGCTCGAGCTGTCATGACTGACGGCAGGCCCCGTACCTTAGAGTTTGGTGTCAGTGATGAACAGGTCTGGGATGCCGGTCTGGCTTGCGGTGGCAGCGTTCGAGTCTACGTGGAACCTATCGAGAATACCGAATTGTTTAGCGCGTTGCTGGTGCTTCGCGCAAATAAAAATCCCGCGGTACTCGTGACCCGTCTTTCCGATGGATGCCAGTCGTTGGTAAGCGAAAAGACTATTCTTGGTTCTCTTGCGCCAATCTCGCCGAGAATTGAACAGATTCGCGAATATCTCGATGTCGAAGATTCAGTCTTGGCAAACTGGAGTGGTGAGCAATACTTCCTGCGATCTTACCCGGCACCTTTTCGACTGGTGATCATCGGTGCTGTGCAAATCGCTCAGGTACTGTCACGCATGGCCATGCTCATGGGGTTTGACGTCTGTGTAGTTGACCCGAGACGCGCTTTCGCCATGCCAGAACGCTTTCCTGATGTCACAGTATTGTTGGACTGGCCTGATGAAGCTCTGCCCATGTTGACGCTTGATCGACGTTCTGCGGTCATCGCGTTGAGCCACGATCCGAAGCTTGATGATCCCTCACTGTCTATGGCAATGGATAGCGAGTGCTTCTATATCGGCGCCTTGGGAAGCGCCCGGACGCATGCACGGCGCAAGGAGCGTCTTTCCGCCGCCGGGTATGAGGAAAAGGTGGGTCGCATCTTTGGCCCTATCGGGCTACCGCTTGGCGGGCGGTCATCTGCAGAAATAGCTGTAGCTATTCTCGCGCAGATCGTTCAGCAACGACACCAGGTGAGCCACAATGATTTTCGGTGAATTTGGGACGAATGAGGCAGTCGGTGTTCTTCTCGCTCAGCCGGTAGTAGTCGGTGTTCGCAAGCTGAAAAAGGGATACGCGCTGCAAGCAAGCGATTTGACAGATCTTGTATCAGCTGGGATCGGCACTGTTTGGGGAGCACGTTTACAAGTCGGCGACATCGGAGAGGATGTGGCCGCAGCAGAGATAGCCTCGTTGCTGTCCGGGCCAAATACGGTGGTACACAGATCATTTACGGGACGCTGCAATGTACATGCGCGCATCGCTGGCTTGGCGCAGATCGATCCTTCATCAATAGACCGCATCAACTTGCTGCATGAATCGGTGACGGTGGCAACGGTGCAACCAGGTCGAGTGGTTTCTTCAGGAGATATCGTGGCGACGGTGAAGATCATCCCGTTTGCTGTTAGCCAAAATACCCTGCAACGGGTATCCGCCATTATAAGCCAGTTGAAACAGCCCAGTGTGGCAGGTTTTGTGTCGCGGCGTGTCGCCCTTCTGATAGGCGAGAGAGCGGGTGAAGGTGAGCGCTTGCGGAAAATGACCATCGACTCGACACGTGATCGATTGGAAAAATTGGGCAGCCGACTCGCGCTCGTACTGCGAGGGGGACACTCGAAGCTGTCAATCGAGGCGATGATTCATCAGGCGTTAACTGCTGGGTGCGAACTGATCCTGATTGTTGGTGCATCAGCCACGAAAGACCGGCGTGATGTTGTACCGCAGGCCATCGAAGCCGCTGGCGGTATTATTGACAGGCTTGGTATGCCGGTCGATCCAGGCAACATGCTGGTTCTGGCGCATATCGGTGAAATTCCAATTATCAACTTTGCGGGATGTGCGCGGTCGCCACATTTGAACGGATTCGATTGGGTTTTGGAGCGGACACTGGCGAATATTGAAGTCAGTTCGGCTGATATCGCACGCATGGGTGTGGGCGGCGTATTAAAAAATGCTGATAGCGAAGTGCCCGAAACTAGCGTTATTGCATGCACTAACATTGACCGTGCTCGACCGAGGATCGGAGCGTTAATCCTGGCGGCTGGTCGTTCCTCACGCATGGGGCCACGCAACAAGTTGCTGATCCCGGTGGCAGGAATTCCGCTGCTGCTGCGTGTGACAAATGCGGCCAAGGCGTCACTTGTCACCAGCGTAACCGTGGTTACCGGCCACGAGGCCAGATTGGTCAAAGAACTGCTGGCATCCTGTGAGGTATCACTGGTGCACAACCCGGACTATCGCCTCGGGTTGTCGTCATCGTTGCGGGTTGGAATCAATGCTTTGCCTGAGGATCTTGACGGTGTGATCGTGTTGCTTGGCGATATGCCGCAAATTACAGCGGCGCATATTGATCGCTTGGTCGCCCAATTTGTTCAGAACCAGACTGCTATCTTCGTTCCCGAATGGGATGGTCAACGCGGCAATCCTATTATTTGGCCACGATGTTTCTTCGATGAGATGGGCCGCCTACGCGGTGACGAAGGTGCCCGTAGCATCCTCCAAAAATTCCACGATAAAGTTGTATCTGTATCGATGAATGATGATGCAGTGGTGACTGACATCGATACACCTGAAGAACTGCTCCGGTTGAGCGCGGCATGAGTTTTTCCGCGGTGCTCCTCAAGCAGTTTCCGATTTTCTCGCGCAAACACGATCGCGCTTTGCATTATCTTGATAATGCGGCAATGGCGCAGGTCTGCAACGCAGCCATGGATGCATCGACTCTTTTCGAAATGGCCAGCCGCGCGAATGTACATCGGGGGAACTATACCCTTGCCGAGGAGGCTGATGTGGCCTACGAACGGGCCCGGGTGCAAGTAGCACGCTTTGTGAATGCCGAGTTTGCCTCCGAAATCGTGTTTACCGCTGGGACGACCGCCGCCATCAATCTATTGGCATTGTCTTGGGAGACCTTGCTAGTACCCGGTGACGAAATCGCAATCAGCGTTGCTGAACACCACAGCAACCTTGTCCCGTGGCAACTGCTGTGTAAGCGCCGAGGTATTCTGCTCAGGTTCATTCCGCTGATGCCCTCTGGAGCCCTCGATCTGTCACACCTTGACAAGTTCATTACGAGTCGTTGCCGTCTAGTGGCCGTGACGGCCTGTTCGAACGTTACAGGTGTAATAACCGATCTTGCGCCACTGGTGCATGCAGCGCGCAAAGTTGACGCGAAAATTCTGGTGGATGGAGCGCAGCTTGTTCAACATGGTCCAGTAGATGTGCAGGCACTGGGAGTGGACTATTTCGTATTCTCTGGACACAAGTGCTTCGGTCCGAACGGAGTTGGTGTTCTCTGGGGGCGATTGGAGGCGCTGGCTGCACTACCGGCGATCATCGCTGGAGGCGGGGCAGTCACTCGGGTCAGTTGCACGGAGACATTCTTCGATGACTCGCCGAAACGATTCGAGCCTGGCACACCACCAATTGCGCAGGCCATTGGCTTAGGGGCAGCTACGGAATGGATGATGACGCTTCCATGGCCAAGGATCATCCAGGAGGAAAATCGATTGACGCGACGCTTGTGTGACGGACTAGCGTCAATTCGAGGTATACAAATGCTCGGCTGCACGGATCCCGAAATTCAAAGTCCTATTGTTTCATTCGCTCTTGCGGGCGTTCATCCGCATGACATTTGCCAGGTACTCGACATGCATGGTGTTGCTGTACGGGGTGGTTATCACTGCGCGCAGCCTCTTTTTCATTTCTTTGGCCTGGACGGTGCAACGCGCGCCAGCATTGCTCTGTACAACAACGAGCACAATATCGACACGTTGTTGGTTGGCGTCGATGATGCAACAAGGCGGTTGAGGTGAGACCAGATATCTACACTGAGGCCATCAAGGCGCTTGCCAATAATACGAGTGGCCAAGGTCACTTGCCCAAAGCCGAGGCAAGCGTCATGTTGGATAACCCTCTTTGCGGTGATCGTGTGCGTATCGACGTGGTGCTAAGAGACGGACGTCTACTGGCGATGGCCCATGAAGTTAAAGGTTGTTTGCTGTGCCGCGCAGCAACAGCACTAGTTCAGAAGAACGCCACCGGCTTAACGGTACTTGACATAAAAATAATGGCTGATGCAGTCACTGGGTTTCTCGACGACGAGAATGAGTATGTCAGACAAGTTCCGGAAATGTCAATTTTTTATCCAGTCCGATCGCATCGTAGCCGTATTGGATGCGTTTCGCTTCCGTTCCGGGTGCTACTGGCGACCATGGTTGCGGCTGGGAAGACCGATGCAAGTAATTAATGGTCAATCGACAGAAATTTCAGTGCTGTCCAGCACAGCTACGATTGAACCTTGACCATGCCCAAGTAACGGGCTCAGTCATGAATGGAATCGTCGCTTGAGTGACCCAAAGCCTGCTCGACCTTGAAACGCAGTGTGGCGATACAACGGTTGGTCCGGCGCTGCCACGACTGGAGCGGCGTATTCCAAAGAACTCAAAGTCGTCGAAAACGTGTTGTGCGACCTCGCTGCTTTGGAATCCGATCATGACCAACTTCAGTCATCCTAAAAAACTCAGTTGGACAGGTAAAAACCCGCTCATGGTTCGACAGGCTCACCACGAACGGGTTTTTAGCTATCACTCGAAGGGTGAAACACCCGTTCGCCCTGAGCAGCCCGCATAGCGGGCGTGTCGAAGGGTACGTTGTCTTGCAACTGCGGTTTAGGGACATTGAAGAAATCATTGTTTCAGGAAGAAACTGTTTCAACCAATCTGTGGCTAGTGCATTACCGCGCAATGAATAAAAATCGGGTTGTGACGTGTACGGAGCCAACAGGGGTTGCCGATTAAATGGAGCGACTTCGTTTGCTGAAGTCTCATGGATCAGGGCAATCCGAGAATCGGTTTTGATTTGTATTAAGTGATATTAAGGGAAAAATTATGTCATCTAAAGCGCTAAGTGTGTCGGAATTGGAGGGAAAAGCCAAAGCTGTCCGTCGACTCATTCTTCAAATGACTCATCACGCTCAAATGGGTCACACGGGTGGCTCATTGTCCGAGACGGATATTCTCACGGCTCTGTTTTTCCGGGTCATGCGCAATCGCGATACGGCACAAAAACGGGTTGATCGCGATCGCTTCATCCTTTCCAAAGGACATGCAACACCCGGCTACTACTCAACACTAGCATTGAGAGGCTATTTCCCTCTGGAGGCTTTGAATACATTCGACTCGCTGGGCAGCATTCTCCAGGGACACCCCGATATGCATAAGACACCCGGTGTTGATATGTCTTCCGGATCACTCGGACAAGGATTGTCTTGTGGCATAGGCATCTCGCTCGCAGCTGCCCGAAATTCAGCAATGGGGAACTGCCGGACATTCGTCCTGATGGGGGATGGTGAACTGCAGGAAGGTCAGGTCTGGGAGGCTGCGTTATATGCAGGCGCAAAAAAAGTGCGCGGTATCGTTGGCATTATCGATATGAATGGTGTTCAGCTTGCTTCCAACACCAATGACGCTGTCAGCCTTGAACCGATCACCGACAAGTGGCGAGCATTCGGGTGGACAGTCCTCGATACTGATGGCCACGCCATGGAGCAACTCGTCGCCACCCTGGAGAAAGCCCGGGAATTAGCAGCCGAAGGTCCGGTCATGGTGGTAGCTCGCACGGTCAAGGGCAAGGGCGTATCGTTCATGGAAGGAAAATATGAATGGCACGGCAAGGCACCGAACGATAAAGAATTTGAATTAGCGATGAAGGAGATAGGAGAATGAACATAGGAGATATGATCGCGCACCGCAACGCCTTTGGACAAGCGCTACTTGATATCGCCGATAAGTATCCGCAAATGCTTGTGTTCGACCCCGATGTTTGCGCATCTACCCAGACGGGTTACTTCAAGAAGGCCCATCCCGATCGCTTCTACGAAATGGGAATTGCTGAAGCCAACATGGTCGGTACAGCGGCTGGCATGGCATTGTCCGGGTTCACCCCATGGGTCTCAGCGTTTGCCGTGTTCTTGGCTAAACGAGCGCTTGATCAAGTACGTGTGTCTGTTGCTCACGCTAATCTGCCGGTGAAACTCAATGGAGCCTACGGCGGCTTGCCGACCGGTCGCGCCGGAGCGACGCATTCGTCTGTTGAGGACATAGCCATTATGCGCGCAATGCCAAACATGACTGTGTTCTGTCCCGCCGATGCAGTTGAGGTCATGGCCATGACCGACATGGCCATGCAGATACCGGGCCCGGTCTATCTGCGTACAGTGCGCTGCGAAGTGCCGGTGATCTTCGACCAATCATGGAAACCTGTTTGTGGCAAGGCCGCACAATTGAGCGACGGACAGGACGTGGCGATTTGTTCCGAAGGAATGATGACACCGATAGCCCTGGAAGCAACGAAGAAACTTGCAAAATTAGGTATTCGGGCGCGTCTACTTCATTACGGTACGATTAAACCATTTGACAGTGAAGCGCTGATCAGGGCCTCGCGCGAATGTGGACGAATCCTGACGTTGGAAAACCATTCGGTGATCGGTGGCCTCGGAGGCGCGGTCTGCGAAACTTTAGCCGATCATGCACCTTGCCTTGTAAAACGCGCTGGGTTCCCGGATGTCTTCATGGAATCCGGCGATGACAACGATATATTCGCTGGCTTCGGCATCGATGTAAACGGGGTTGTTAAGCAGGTCCAGGAACTGCTTACACGAAAAGATTCACGTTATTAATCCTACCGAGGAGCTTTGCTATGAAAATTGCAATTATCAATGAAACCAGTGCGGCTGACCGTAATGCCGACATTGTTAAGGCAATAGAAGGACGCGGCCATGAAATCATTAACTGCGGCATGAAAAAGGGGGGCGTAGTACCGGAATTGACCTACATCAACACTGGCGTACTCGCGGGGCTGTTGCTCGGCACAGGCAAAGTGGACCTGGTCGTTGGAGGTTGCGGCACAGGGATCGGCTTTCTCAATGCGGCTAATCAGTTTCCTGGCGTTGTCTGTGGCTTGATTCAAACACCTCTCGATGCATTCCTATTCCCGCAGATCAACGGAGGCAATTGTGTCAGCCTAGCCCTTAACCAAGGCTACGGCTGGGCGGCTGACAAAAATTTGTGTTTCATTTTCGACCAGCTTTTTGCACAAACGTGGGGCAGTGGTTATCCCGAACATCGGCGTGAATCCCAAGGCCGTTCGCGTGATCTGCTCGCTGCTGTATCGCGTGCCACGCACCGCAACTTGGCTCAGATTATTAGTGAATTGCCAGTCGACGCATTGATGCCTGCAATCAATTATCCAGGAGTTAAAGAAGTGCTGTTTGGCGGTAAACCGCTCGATGCATCGATAGCAGAAGCATTTGATAAGAGATTACATTCATCCGGTAGTTTTTGAATTCATTTGAATGGAACCTAGCAATGACGGGAGTTTCGTCGCGAAGCATTTACTAACACAAAGGCATTGAACGTGATGCCGCAATCTACTTGATATACTACTGAAGGAAAGAAACATGAAAGCAATCAAGCGCTTAAAGTTTTGCATCAACAACGAGTGGCTCGAATCGGCGACAACAAAATACATGCCTGTGATGAACCCGAGTCTTGGCGTGCAGATCGCTGAAGCGCCGTGCTGCACGCAGAGCGAGGTTGACGCCGCCGTCGCTGCTGCCGCTGCTGCCTTTCCGGCCTGGGCCGACACCCCGATTCCCCAGCGCATCCAGCTGATGTTCCGCTTCAAAGCGCTGCTCGACAAGAACCTCGATGAACTTACCGTGCTGCTCGCTACCGAAATGGGCAAGGTGCTCGCCGAAGCCAAGGGTGATGTGCTGAAGGCCATCGAGGTGGTTGAGTGTGCCTGCTCCTCCCACTACCTGATGCAGGGCGATACGTGCATGAACGTCGCTGCCGGCTACGACACCGTATCGTTTCGCGAACCGCTCGGCGTGTTCGTAGGCATCGCGCCCTACAACTTCCCGGCGATGATCCCGATGGGCTGGATGCTGCCGTTCTGCATCACGACCGGCAACACCTTCGTGCTGAAGGCGGCATCGATGGTTCCGCAGACCTCTAGCCGCATGCTGGAACTGCTGATTGAAGCCGGTCTGCCGAAAGGCGTGGTCAATCTTGTGACCTGTTCGCGCGTCGAAGCCGACTCTCTGCTCACCAACCCCTTGGTCAAGGGCGTGACGTTCGTCGGTTCGACCTCGGTCGGCTTGCACATTTACTCGACTGCAGCTGGCGCCGGCAAGCGTGTTCAGGCGCTGTGCGAAGCGAAGAACCACGCGCTTGTGATGGAAGACTGTGTTCTGGAACGTACCGTAGGCGGCATCATCAACTCGACCTACGGCTGTGCCGGCCAGCGCTGCATGGCTCTGCCGGTCGTGTGCGTGCAAGAATCGATCGCCGACGAATTCATTGCCCTCTTAAAGAAGAAAGCAATGGAACTGAAGCTCGGCCCAGCGTACGAGACATCATCGCAACTCGGACCGATGGTTTCGGCTGCGCAGAAAAAGTCGGTCGAGAGCTGGATTCAACGCGGCGTCGACGAAGGTGCGCGCCTCGTGCTCGACGGCCGCGGTGTGATGGTGCCGGGCTTCGAGAATGGCTATTTCGTCGGCCCGACGATCTTTGACAACGTGGCGCCTGAACACAGCGTTGGCAATGAAGAAATCTTCGGGCCAGTGACTTGCATCAAGCGCGTCAAGGATTTCGAAGAAGGCTTGGCGATCATGAACGCTAACCCCTTCGCGAATGGTTCGTGCATCTACACAAGTTCCGGCCGTTATGCCCGGGAATTCGCCAAGCGCACCCACGCTGGCATGGTCGGCATCAACGTCGGCATTCCGGTTCCGTTCTCGATCTTCCCATTTACCGGGCACAAAGATTCTTTCTTTGGGGACTTGCATGCCATGGGTAAAGATGGTGTCGCCTTCTTTACAGAAACCAAGGCTGTCACTTCTGTCTGGTTCTCCGAAGAAGATGCTAAAAAAACAGTCTCCACCTGGGATGGAACGCTGACACGAGAATAGACAGGATAATTTTCTCCATAGGACTAATGCATTTGCTTTTTTTGCTTTTACATCCCACATCGGCGATTGGTTCTCCGGGCCAAATGGCCGATGTTGGGACTTTCAATCCCGTGCCACCACGTTGCGGGATTTTTTTCGTGCGCCCGACACGGGCGCAATCAATCGATGCCACGATCTTCACTGGCAAAGTGGCGGCTGGAGCGCTTATCCAATGAAAAAATCTGTCGCTTCACAATTGCGCCTTAACGTGCTTTCAACTCAGCATGCTATCGTCACCTGTTCGGTGTTTCGTTAGTCGGACTCATGCTCTGCCGCAACTGTTTCCCATAACTGAAAGGAGAAAACGATGCCCCTCGTATCCCTGAGACAACTGCTCGACCATGCGGCCGAGTATGGCTATGGTCTGCCAGCCTTCAACGTGAACAACATGGAACAGGTCTGGGCCATCGTCGATGCCGCCGCCGAACTCGACGCCCCGGTCATCATGCAGGCCTCGGCAGGCGCCCGCAAGTACGCCGGAGAACCCTTCCTGCGCCACCAGATTCTGGCCGCGCTGGAAGCCTACCCGAACATCCCGATCGTCATGCACCAGGATCACGGGCAATCGCCGGCGATATGCATGGGCGCGATCCGCTCCGGCTTTACCTCGGTGATGATGGACGGCTCGCTGGAAGCTGATGGCAAATCCGTCGCCTCCTATGAATACAACGTGGCCACGACGCAGAAGGTGGTCGAGTTATCGCACGCCATCGGCGTGTCGGTGGAAGCTGAACTGGGCGTGCTCGGTTCGCTGGAAACCATGAAGGGCGACAAGGAGGACGGCCACGGTGCGGAAGGCCACATGACGCGCGAGCAAATGCTCACCGACGTCGAGCAGGCGGCCGACTTCGTCAAGCAGACGCAGTGCGACGCGCTGGCCATCGCCATCGGCACCTCGCACGGCGCGTACAAGTTCACCAAGAAACCGACCGGCGACATCTTGGCCATCGACCGCATCAAGGAAATCCACGCGCGCATTCCCAACTGCCACCTGGTGATGCACGGCTCGTCGTCTGTTCCGCAGGAATTGCTGGCCGAGATCCGCGAATTCGGCGGCGACATGAAGGAGACCTACGGCGTACCGGTCGAGGAAATCGTCACCGGCATCAAGCATGGCGTGCGCAAGGTGAATATCGACACCGACATCCGCCTGGCGATGACCGGCGCCATCCGCCGCTACTTCGCCGAGAACCCGTCCAAGTTCGATCCGCGCGACTACCTGAAGCCGGCACGCGAAGCGGCGCGCAAGATCGTCGTGGCCCGTCTCGAGGCCTTCGGCGCCGCTGGGCAAGCGAGCAAGATCAAGCCCATCTCGCTCGACAAGATGGCCGAACGCTACAAGAAGGGGGAACTTGCGCAGGTTGTTCGCTGACCATTCTGATGCAGTAGCCAGACCATGCGCGATATCGGACTACTGTTCGATAACCGCCGTATAGACTGCACTGCGTGATCTGAATTCACGAATTCACGTTAATTATTCATTTGAGCGGTGCAAATCAGATGTGTAATCTCTCTTCAGATTACTGGTACTACCTGAGTAATTCGGGCTGTTGCCAATGCGGCCTTGGAATACGTGGTGCCAGACCTTATCGTCGGGGTCGGTACTAGCTCAACTGCACGTTTTCTCATCGAAGCACTGGCTGGGATCAAGAACTCGATCAAAGGCGCCGTGGCGAGCTCGGAAGACACGAAACACCGTCTTGAGAAACATGGCTTCAGAGTTTTCGGCCTCAACTAGGTGACCGATCTGCCAGTGCACATTGACGGTGCAGACGAGATCAACACCATAATCACTCCTCGCAGCTCTCGGCGAACTCGTCCTCGTTGCTCGCATCAACGCCATCCAGGCCGACATCGGCGCGCAATATCTGCTCACGACGATCGCCGTCGTCTATATGGGCGGGACAAGCGCCACGGGGGGCCAGGGAGGGGTATTCGGAACCGTTATCGGCGCACTCATCAACATCACCGTGCTCATTGATCTGCAGTTGAAGCGGAGAATCGTCAAGACGAATCGAGTTCAGGGTTCGTCGTTTCGGGCATGACAATCCTGCCCGATGATCATCCTCGAGGATCAGGCATGGGCGAATGCGTGAATATCAGCCAGTCGTGATCCGATACTGGATTCTGCGGCTTTCAAGTCGAAATCAGCCTGAAGGTTTAGCCAGTATTGCGGCGTTTGATCAAAGGCGCGACCGAAGAGTAGCGCCAACTCAGCCGTCACCGGGCGAGAGCCCTTTACGACATGCGAGATGCGCATCGATGAAACACCAATCGCTCGCGCGAACTGCGCCTGCGACAAGCCAAGCTCTCCCAGCGTTTCGGCCAGATACTCGCCGGGATGGATGGCGGGCAAACCATTATTAGCCATGACAAAATTTCCTCAGTGGTAATCCACAATTTCAAGCTCGAAGGCATGACCGCCCTCGAAACGGAAACAGACCCGCCATTGGCTGTTGATACGGATGCTCCATTGACCGTCCCGGTCACCGGAAAGTTTCTCCAGTTGGTTGGATGGCGGCAAGCGCAAATCCTCAATGCGTGTGGCAGCATGCACCTGCCCCAAGCGCATCGCCGCCCGCTTGCAGATTTCGGTCGGTAAGCGACGCGACTTACCGGTGACAAAAAAGCTTTCGGTTTCGGCCGTGGCGAAAGTCTGAATCATGCATCAACAGTAAACAATTTGTTTATTTCTGTCAAGGCTGGCAGAGCAGGCTGACAGAGCATTGAGTGGCGGGCATAAAAAAGGGGGCGAAGTGATTAAGCTTTCGAGAAGTCAACACGTAAATGTCCCCAATTACACAGGGTTCGTCGTCACGGGCATGACAATCCTGCCCGATGATCATCCTCGAGGCTCAGGCATTAGCGTAAGCGTGAATATCGAAGCTCAGCGAACGGTGCAAACGAGCGGAGGCTTTCCAGCGGCTATTTCCCGTTCTTCACAGGCTCGGGATCGCTCTTCGCCATGGAACTTCGCGGCGGCGGTTCATTCGTATCGGCCGTATTTCTCGCAACCATCTCGGGCATGCCAAGCGTCGGCGGTCTGCCGCAGCCCACACAGGAGCCACGCGAGTCAATAATGCAGTATCCGATGCACGGGTAAGGCATCATCCGCCGTTTCACTGCCACATTCCTTTCGCCGCTGCCTCGTCCATGTACCTAACATTCAGAACGTCCGGATAGAGATTTCCCATTGCGGATAAACCAGCGGCTATTGTCCGCGATATGAATAATTGATTTTCATGCGCTCGAGTTCCGCTCGCCAGGTCTCGTCGGGTTCAATATCGGTGAAGATGCAGTCGGCATCGCTTACCGGAGCGATAGCCGCGAAGGAGGTCTTTCCGAATTTGGTATTGTCGGCGATGATGATTTTCTCCTGCGCTTGCTGCAGCATCATTTTCCTGAGCTCTGCTTCCTGTTCGTCCGAATCGGTAAGCCCATTCTGCAGGTCGATGCCGGTGCAGGAAACGAAGGCCTTGTCGGCGTAGTAGGTACACAGGCTTTTCACGGCGGCCGGTCCGGTGAAACTGAGCTGGCGAGGCCTCAGGGTGCCTCCGGTGCAGATCACCTTGACCGCTTCGACATCCGAAAGGATGTTCACGATCTTGATGCCGTTCGTGATGACAATGATATTTTTTCTTTTCCTCAGCCGTTTGGCGATATGGATTGAGGTCGTGCTCGAGTCGAGAATGATCGTTTCCCCATCGACAATGAACTGCT
>CAIVZW010000809.1 GCA_903910495.1 uncultured beta proteobacterium | reverse complement strand
TCTACTTGATTGCGACGATGCGGTCGTAATCCTTGCGGTCAAATCCCATGGATTCGACGGGGGAGGACTTCAGCACCGCATCGACAAAACTCTTGCGATCGACATTGACGATGGCCAGGCCTTTTTTCTTGAACTCGTCGAGCAACTCGCCCTCGCGCTTCAGTATGTCAGCGGAAGTGCGAGCGGCTGCCTCACGCGCCACTTCAGTAAACATGGCTTTTTCCGCGTCGCTCAGCGTCTTCCACACATGACCGGCGATATCGGTCGTCTGGCCGTCGACGATGTGGCCCGTCAGCATGATGGCTTTTTGCACCTCATAGAACTTCTTGGCTTCAATGGTGGTAAGCGGGTTCTCCTGCGCATCGACCGTACCGTTCTGCAAAGCCAGGTAAACCTCGGCGAAAGCGATCGGCACGGAATTGGCACCGCAGGCCTTGGGTGTCGCGACAAAGGCGGGAACGTCCGGGACACGGATCTTGATGCCCTTCATTCCGGCGCAGTCGGAGAAGGGCTTTTGCGCCGTCGTATGACGCAGGCCGTAGTAGATGTACGCGAGGATCTGGTTCCCGGTTTTTTGCCGATAGCCGTCCACCATTTCATTGAAGACATCACTCTTGGCATAGGCCAGCAGGTGGTTCGCATCGCGGAAGATGAATGGATAGTAGGCGATGCCCAGGCGCGAATAGTTACGCGAAGCGTAAGCCGGGCTACCGATGACCATATCGATGGAGCCCAGCGTCATGCCTTGGTAAAGTTCGGTTGCCTTGCCCAGCGAGGAAGCGGGGAAAACCTCGATGTCGAACTTGCCATTGCTGCGTTTCTTGATCTCTGCGGCGGCCCAGACCGCCCATTTATGTATCGGCTCGTTGGTTTCATATATGTGAGCCCACTTCAGTTTAGTTTGGGCATTTACCAAACCGACACCGCCGAATCCGAAAGCTGCTATTGCACAGATTGCAATGAATCTAATGGTCGCGCGATTTGTCATCATTCTCTCCAAGGCATTTGATGGTTCTATGGTTACGGAGGTGAATTCAGTTTTTTCAGACTGCGGAATGATTGTGGTGAGAGCAGTTCATAATTACAATATGGCTATAATTACAATTACATCAATTTTACTTATGCTTTAATCTGTCATTTATGCCACTTAATGCACGACAACTTGAGGTCATTCGTGCCGTCATCCGTTCTGGATCAGCGACGGATGCAGCCGAAAAGCTTGGTATTTCCCAAGCGGCGGTGAGCATGGTCATCAAAACCTGCGAGAAGCTCGCCGGATATGCTTTATTCGTTCGAAAACAGGGACGACTTCAGCCGACTACTGAAGCAACAACCCTTTTCCCATTACTCGAACGAATTTTCGAAGACATCGAACGCACACAACGTCTAGTTGAGGATTTGAAGGATTCAAAAATCGGCTTCATCAGAGTGGCAGCAAATCCTATCATTGCGATAATCTGTTGCCATTAGCCTGTCAGCATTTCCTGACCAAGTGGCCTAAGGTTCAACTTTCTCTCCTAACCATGCCAAACCACGAAGTAGTTGACAATGTCATGACAGGGAGAGTCGACCTTGGATTCGTTTTGTCTACGGGGAAAAATTTCGAGACACGCGTTGTTGATCTTTGTGCATTAGACCTGATATGTGTTGCGCCACAAGATCACCCGATTGCCAAACTTAAAGCCGTCCACCCACGCGATCTGACTAAGTATCCATTCATCTCTTTTAGCACTAACCTTACTGTTGGCACTCTCGTAGATGACTTGTTTTCTCGGGAAGGCATCAAGCGACAGTTCTCCGTAGGAGTTACTCAATCATCAACAGCCTGTTCCCTCGTGAGGGCAGGCGTTGGGTTGTCTATCCTCGATCCTTTTGCATTGATGGGTGAGAATAGTCGGGGATTGACCAAAATTAAATTGGCCCCCCCCACTCAGGTCAAGGTGAAGCTTCTCATTCCGACGAACGGTCGAGTATCAAGATCAGCCCAGCTGTTCATAAAAACGGCCAAAGAAGTGGTCGACTTCTACATCATGAACGGAACTATTTAGCGTGTTGATGAAAACCGTCAGTACGTTTTTTATTTTGATGAGTAATTCTGAGATTGTCTTTCCCGCAAAATTATCAACGCCATTTTTCCTTGGTTGTAGTGCTTCTCTTCGCATATGGATTGATTGTTTTGGTCTATTTTCAGAATTCCTGCCGAAGATACGCTCTTCTACTTCAGCACAACCTGAAGCGCCGAATTGGCTGACAAGTTGAAGCACATAGCCAACTTACAGACGGCGGCTTGAGCCTAGGGTGAGGCCGCCAGCGGCCGCTTCGTAGATTTCAATTTCGCGGATATTGGGTTTGGCCGAACGTCCGCTCTGGAGAAGGTTGGATGGCGGTTCAGGGTCGATAGGGTGAGTAGCGTTTTTCAGTAAGCGGTCGCCCGGTCGCGCCAACTCGAATTGTTTTTGGCGGACCACCTCGAATGGCGGCAAAGCGAAGAGATGCTGACTCTCAAGGCGCATGCCGCCAATGACCGCTGAGGCCGAGAACCTGCCGATTGGAATTGTCTTATCTAACCAGATAGGCCCCTGTTGGTTTGTCGCAATAACAACTGCAAGCCTGGGAATAAGAATTTGCCAAATCAGTTTCTTCACGCCGGCCTCGATTCGCCAGAAGTGGG
>CAIVZW010000808.1 GCA_903910495.1 uncultured beta proteobacterium | reverse complement strand
GGTCCGGCCGATTGCAGTGCCTTGTTGCGCTTCGCCCACGACGGCGCCAACCTCTACGTTCAGTGCATCAAGTTCGACAACGCCATCGCCATGGGCAATCCCGGCGCCCTCTTCTTCCGCCAGGACGGCTTGGAAATGGCCATCAATGGCTTCGCCAGGGGATTCAAATTCAATGTGACGCGGCTTTCCGGCAAAGGCGACATCATCCTCCGTGACCGATTCATGAACAAGCCCCCAGACAAGGAACTTGACCCGGCCAAGGCCCCGCGCAGGATCGACATCCTCGACTCGGCGGAACTGGTTACGGAGCGCAAGTTCATCGAGGATGTCTACGGCGTGAACCTCTCGAAAAGCAAGGTGATGATTACCGAATTCATGCTGCCGCTGGACGACGAAACCTACGAAAACGACGTTAAAGCCAAGCCGGCGACGGGCAGCGGTTCGACGATCTGGCTCGGGGTTTTGATCAACGACAACGACATGCCCGGCGGCGACATCCAGAACTTCATCAACTGGCCCTCAACCTATGGCACCTTCGGAAGCGTGGAGTCCGGTGCCCTGGCAACGTTTGAATAAGGAGAAAGAAATCATGTCCAAGACTCAGCCCAACATCATTCTCATGTTCACCGACCAACAGCGCTACGACACCGTCGGTGAACGCTCGCCTGACTGGTTGCGCACGCCGCACCTGGATCAGATTGCCCGTAACGGAATTACTTTCCGCCGGGGCTATTCAGATTGTCCGATCTGCGTTCCCGCCCGTTGCACCGTCATGACCGGACGCCATGCCTTCAACCACGGCATGATGAGTAACCGCTGCAGCAGCGAGGTTCTGGGGCATGTCGGCACCTTGCCCGACCGTATGCGCAGTTTGGGTTACCAGACGCTCGGCGTGGGTAAAATGCACTTTGAACCCTACCGGGCCCGCCACGGTTTTGATGAATGCCGTATCGCCGCCGACTACCATGCCGAGATGCTCAAGAACGGACATGCCCTGCAGCCTATGCGCCATGGCCTCGGTCAGTGTGAGATGTACCCCGGCATGGCGACCGTCCCCGAAGCACATACCTACACCTCGTGGACCGCTGAACAATGCGTGGATTTCATCCGCAACAGGCGCGACACTACCCGGCCTTTCTTCCTCTGGTGTTCCTTTGCCAAACCCCATCCCCCATTTGATCCGCCGGAGCCCTACTACTCCATGTACCGGGATCCGGCGATCCCGATCCCGGAGCCGGTCATCGGGGACTGGGCAGAGAGCAGCCAGTGGCCTCCCGCCTACGCCCGAAGCATGCAGACACAGAATTATGACAATCTGCCGCCAGCGGTCATTCGCGCGGCCCGCGCCGCATACTACGGCCTCGTCACCCAGATCGATTACAACATCGGCCGGGTGATCGCCTCGCTCCATGACCGCCGGTTGATGGAGAACACCATGATTGTCTTCGCCTCAGACCATGGGGAGTATCTGTGTGACCATCACGGCGGTGGCAAGGGTTTCTTTCATGAAGCCTCCGCTCACATTCCCTTCATCGTCATGCCGCCGAGCGGCTCTGAACCAGAGCGCAGCGGGACAGTGAGCGACCAACTGGTCTGTCTTGCCGATCTCCTTCCGACATTCGTTGCCGCTGGTGGCGGGAAAGCGGACGATGTTGACGGCTACGACATACTTGCGGCGGAAAGGGGAGAGCGTCCTTCACGCGATTATCTGGAAGGCACCGCCCACAATTTCCCTGGCGAGCCGAACTGGTACTGGGCTATTACTGATGGACAATGGAAATACATCTGGTATCCTGAAGGCAGTATCGAACAACTTTTCGACGTGCAGGCTGATCCGGACGAGCGTACGAACCTGGCAGGACATGCAGCGCATGCAGCCCAGAAGGAAAGGATGCGCAAGGAAATGGTTCGCCGTCATGAAATTCGCGGTTCGAATGCTGTCGCAGGCGGACAGATGAAAAGCCGTTCCGCCCTTGCCCCTGACGGAGATAGCGAGCGCGAGCGACGCAGCC
>CAIVZW010000807.1 GCA_903910495.1 uncultured beta proteobacterium | reverse complement strand
CAGTCCTGGAACTGACCGCGCGCATGGCGCTGCTCAGCCTGCAACTGGAAAAGAATCTGCCACCGATGCCGCAACATCTGCTGGAAAAGCACTTCAACCGCAAGCACGGCCCCGGCGCCTATTACGGGCAAAACTAAGGACGCACTGAATAAGTCGTCACACCGGCGAAAGCGCCCCGCAGGAAGTGCCCTTGGGGTGCCGGGGTCCAGTTCGTTGATTCTTCTGGCTCTGCATTCCCTACGGTCGGATTCCGTATATGGACTCCTCCCTATTTGCAAGAGTGAGTTGAGATTTGGCAAATGGGTGCGACTGCGACCGTATATCCGACCTGTTGGTGGCACATGTTGAATGCACCCGGCCATGATGGGCATGCGCGCGGCGGGGACTTATCGGCTTTTCGGCCTCAAGGGCCACCGGAATCCTCAGTCTCTCCCACCGCCGGTTCGACCGTTTTGCCATCACTCTTCTCTCTTTTGCAATCGCGGGTTGAAAGAGTTTTGTTTCTCGATAGCGACTCAGGCAGTCGCCGCCATGCCATGCTTGGCATCATACACGCCACCCTGGGTCAGCAACGCCCAGGCAATCCGTGCATTCTTGTTGGCCAGCGCCACCGCCGCCACGTTCTTGTGGCGCCGGGCGGCGATGTTCATCACCCAACAACTGCGCGGGTCTGTTTTCCTGCCGGCCACCTTGAGCACGGCCCGGGCGCCATGAATCAGCAGCAGGCGCAGATAGCTGTCGCCGCGCTTGCTGATCCCCAGGATCCGTTCCTTGCCGCCACTGCTGTGCTGACCCGGGGTCAGCCCCAAACAGGCGGCCATGTCCCGTCCGCGCTTGAATTGCCGAGCATCGCCGACGGCAGAGACCAAGGCTGTCGCCCCCATCGGCCCGATGCCCGGAATGCTCTGCAGGCGCTGTGCTACGGCATCATCGCGGGCGGCGATAGCAATTTCTTCATCCAGCGCCGCAACGCGGGTATCGAAGTTTTCCAGATCCTCACGCAGACCGGTCAGCAGACGCCTGAACACGCCGCTCAGGCCGTTCTCCGCGTCCTCCTGAAGTTCCGGCAGGGCACGCCGCAGTGCGCCGATACCGATAGGCACGGCGATCCCGTATTCGCCCAGCAGGCCGCGGATCTGGTTGGCCTTGGCCGTGCGTTGCCGGACCAGTTCGCTGCGGATGCGATGGATGGCCTGGACATCTTGTTGCGCCACCGTCTTGACGGCGACAAAGCGCATGTTGGGGCGCCCCACCGCTTCACAGATGGCCTCGGCATCATTGGCGTCGTTCTTCTGACTCTTGACGTACGGTTTGACGAACTGGGGGGCGATGAGCTTGACCTGATGGCCCATTCGGCCAAACTCGCGTGCCCAGTAATGGGCGCTGGCGCAGGCTTCCATCCCGATCAGGCAGGGGGAAAGTTTCTCGAAATAGCCGCGCACCTGGCTGCGACTGAGTTTGCGCTTGACGATCACGGACTCCTGCCGATCAACACCGTGAACTTGAAAGACGTTCTTTGCCAAATCAAGACCAATACGTGTAACGTTCATTTCGGACTCCTTCCTTCTCTTGACTGGTTGATGACACTCCCAGTTTGGCACTTCGATGCCGTGAGGGGGGAGGAGTCCATCCCATTGGCTTTCGCCGGAATGACAATTCGATACTTAATCAGTGTTTCCCTAAAGGATTACGAGTCAGTTTTCTTCCGCAACACGCACCACACACAAACCCGACTCTTCGAGCTCCTCGCAGAAAGCGGGCGGCGTCATCCAGTCGGTCACGATCATGTCGATGCGGCTCAGCGGGCAGGTGAGGAAGCTGGACACGCAATTCATCTTGGTATGATCAGCCACCACGATGACCTTGCCGCTTGAGTTCTCGATCATGGCCTTGTTCACACTGGTTTCCTGGTGAACGGCCGAGGTGCAGCCTTTCTTGATGCTCACCCCGTTGATACCGAGCACGGTAATACTGGAAAATATACTGTGCAGGCCGGCGATGGTCAGGTCGCCAACCAGTGATTTGGATTGAATGCGGTAATCACCACCGAGCAGGATCAGTTCCTGCTGGGGATCAAGTTCAAGTCCCAGGCACGCCGCATTGTTGGTGACGACCCTCACTTTCTTGCCGTTCAGATGCCGGACAACCTCCAGCGTCGTCGAGCCGGCATTGACGAAAACCGTTTCGTTTTCCGAAACCAGAGAAGCTACATAGCGGCCGATCAGCATTTTTTCCCGCTTGGCCGAATGGTCCTTCTCCTCAAAAAACTCTTCCAGCCGGAGACCGGAAACCGTAACCGCCCCGCCACGCGTCCGCTCCAGATATTTATCACCGGCCAGTGCATCCAGGTCGCGCCGGATGGTGATCTTGGAGACGCCGAATTCAGTGGCCAATTCGTCAGCGGAAACCGACTGCCGCTGATACAGCATCTCCAGAATTTTTTTATGGCGGTAATTGGATACCGTTGACAGTGGGCGCTTGCTTGTCTCTTTCATTTCAGATTCCTTACTTGATCAATTCCCGGAACTCCGGTGTGGCGAGAGCCTGATACAGCGCCCTTGAACGGCGGCACTGGGCTGAATAAATTTCACGGTTGGCTGCATCGGGTTGATAGGTGCGCGCCGAGCCGGCGTCACCCACACGGGCAAAGGCACCTGAATAACTCTTTTCCAGCCCCACGGCAACGGCAGCGGCAATCCATGCCCCCAGCGAGGTCGCTTCGTTATTCCGGAAGCGGACGATGGGGCGTTCAAAAATGTCGCTCTGAATCTGGTTGAACAGGTCCGACTTGGTCATACCGCCGGAAACGCTGACCGAACCCACCTTGCCGCAAAGCGTCTCGACCAGTTCGAGACTTCCCTTCATCTCGACGGCGATACCTTCCAGAATGGCGCGCGCCATTTCCCCGCGAGAAGTACTCAGGGTCATGTTGAAGAACACGCCCTTGGCCTCCGGATCCCAGTACGGCGCGCCACACCCCTTGAAATGTGGCAAAAGCAGCAGACCGTTCGCACCGGGCGAAACAGCTTCCGCCTCGGCATCCATGGTGGCAAATGGATTTCCCCCGCTGTCGTCCGGCTGGATAATCGATTCCCTGAACCAGCGATAAATGGTTCCCGAAGTCAGCACGGCCGCCTCGACGATGTACGCGCCGGGGACGGCCGAAACATTGCAGGCCAGACGCATTTCTTCATCGAATGCCGGCCTGTCCGTGTGGCCGATCAGGTACGAGCCGGTTCCGGTGTTGGAAACCGCCCGTTCGCCGGAAAACAAGCCGAGGCCCAGTGCCGCACACTGCTGATCGCCGCCAGCGGAAACCACGGGCAAACCGGCGACCAGTCCGGTGGCTCTGGCCATGGCCGGCGTTAGTCCACCGACAATCGACCCCGGCGCCACCAGATCGCACAACATCCGGGGCTCGACCTCGAACAGCGACAGCAGTTCAGGATCCCAGTCCCGCTTCTCCAGATCGAGCAGATTGGTCCGGCTGCCAAAGCTATGGTCGGTTACGAACCGGCCGGTCAGGAGATAGAGCACCCAGTCCTGGATGCCGATCATCTTGTGGGTTTTCTGCCATAAGCCGGGATGCTGCCTGCGCAACCAGGTCATCTTGAGGGCCGAAAAAACCGGGGAGATCTTCAGTCCGGTCTTCCGATAGACCAAGGGGTCATGTGCTTCCATGGCCCGTGCAAGATCAGCCGACCGCCTATCCTGCCACATGATGGCCGGGTGCAGGGGAACGCCCTCTGCATCGACCGGGATGACTGATGATCGCTGCGCGGTAACCGACACGCAGAGCGGTTCAATGCCTTTGGCCGCAGCACAAGCCGCGCAAGCCTTCAATACGTCGCACAAGACGTTCTGCCAGGCAGCAGGATCCTGCTCAACCCGGCCGTCGGTGAAATACTCCGGCTGATTTTCACGCTGCCGGACATCGATCACCCCCCCGTCGGCATCATAGAGAATTGCTCTCATGCTGCTGGTCCCGATGTCGACAGTAATGATTCCCTTCATGAACGCCCCGTTACACACGTTGTGTGCGTTTCATTGTAAAGCCTCTGCGGGCAAAAAGCATCGTTGCAATACGATCTTTTTGATCGTTATATTATTTACGATTTCATCATTATGATATAAAATCAAACAAACTTTTCAATTTTTCAGTCATTTTGATATCCGAGGATGCTTTCATGAAAATCGAAAAACGCTTTCTGACGCAGATGAACCGCTGCTATTCAGCCAGCAGCATCGTAGTAGACGGCCAGACCCGGATAATGCTGGCAACCGAAGGCGAAGGCCCCTGCCTGGCATGGTCCGGCCCCGAATACGACACTGCGCATACGGTATGGGAAGGCCCCGGCGGCACCATGTCCATCGTTCCCATTCCCGGTACCAATGGCGAGTTCCTGGCCGTCCAGAAATTTTTCAAGATGTTCCAGTGGGAAGAGGCGAAAGTCGTCCATGTTCGCCCCCTGGAAACAGGCGGCTATGCAGTCAGTGACATTCTCCACCTCCCCTACATCCACCGCTTTGACCTGCTGAGCGTCGGCGACAGGCATTATTTCATCGGCTGCACGCTGGCCACCAGCAAGGAGTCCAGGGAGGACTGGTCAAATCCTGGGAAAATCTGGGTCGGCGAGTTCACCGCCAGCGGCCCGCTTCAGTTAAAGGTCCTCAAGGACGGCCTGACCAGGAATCATGGCTATAGCCGGCTCACCCGCAATGGAAGAATGTCCAGCCTGGTGACCTGCGAACAAGGTGCGTTTGAAGTCACCCCGCCGCAAACGCCGGGCGCCGGCTGGACGGTTGAACAGTTCATGGATTGGCCGATCAGCGATATTTCTGCCGTGGATATCGACGGCGACGGCGAACTCGAGTTTGCCACCATCGAACCCTTCCACGGCACGTATTTCAGGGTGTACAAAAAGATCGACGGCGTCTTCAGGAAAATTTTCGAACATCCCGAACAGAGCGAGTTCTATCACGTCGTCGTCGGAACGACCCTGGCAAAACAACCGGTATTCATCGGCGGCTGCCGCCGCGGCAAACAACAGCTTTTCTATGTTCATGCCAGCAAGGCCAAGCCGCTGGAACTCCGGGCGGAAGTCATCGAGGAAGGCGTCGGCCCCAGCAACATCCATGTCCTGCATGAGAAAAACCGGGACATCATCGTCGCGGCCAACCGTGAAAAGGCCGAAGCCGCGCTCTATTTCGTCAGTCAGCAATAAGGCAAGTCGGACAGATAAAGGGATTTCTTCGCCTACTCACACCAAGAAGGCTGCAATTATCAATATGATCTTGCAAATCAATATTATCGGTCATATTATTGCATTATGATCTTCTCAACAGATCAATATGAACAGTTAACAGGAGAAAGAAATGGCAAAAGTAGATGAGATCACCAAGGAATCGTGGGTTCTGAGCACCTTCCCGCAATGGGGTACCTGGCTGAATGAAGAAATAGAGCGCGAAGTGGTCAAACCCGGTACGTTTGCCATGTGGTGGCTGGCCTGTACCGGCATCTGGGTCAAGACCGAAGGCAACACCAATATCTGTATCGACCTGTGGTGCGGTACCGGCAAGCGCTCGATGAAGAACCCGCTGATGGATGCGCATCACCAGATGGCGCGCATGAGCGGTTGCGTGGCGCTGCAACCCAACCTGCGTGTATCGCCCTTCGTGATCGACCCGTTTGCCATCAAACAGATCGATGCCGTGATTTCCACGCACACCCACAACGACCACATCGACGTCAATGTGGCGGCGGCCGTGCTCAAGAACTGCGACGCCAAGGTGCCGTTCATCGGGCCCAAGTCCTGTGCCGACATGTGGAAGAAATGGGGCGTTCCAGCCGAGCGCATCGTTCAGGTCAAGCCCGGCGATGTCATTAAAGTCGGAGATATCGAACTGGTGGTGCTTGAGTCCTTCGACCGCACCATGGCCATCACCCTGCCCAAGGAAGAAACCGCGAAAGGCAAGATGCCGGCCGACATGGACGAAGTCGCAGTCAACTATCTGGTAAAGACCCCCGGCGGTAACCTCTACCATAGCGGCGACTCGCACTACGCGAACGGCTACGCCAAGCACGGCAACGAGCACGTGGTCGACGTGGCACTCGGCTCCTACGGCGAGAATCCGCGCGGCATCACCGACAAGATGACCTCGTCGGACATCCTGCGCATGGCCGAAGCTCTCAACACCAAGGTGATGATTCCCTTCCACCACGACATCTGGTCCAACTTCATGGCCGACCCGATGGAAATCACCATGCTGTGGAAGATGAAGAAGGATCGCCTGAAGTACAAGTTCAAACCCTACATCTGGCAGGTCGGCGGCAAATTCGTCTTCCCGGACAACAAGGATGACATGGAATTCCACTTCTACCGCGGCTTTGACGACGTCTTCACCAAGGATACCGATCTGCCCTTCCCGTCCTTCCTTTGAGGAAACCTGACTCACCGCCTACGCGGCGAGTCTGCAAAAAAACTCCAGCCTCTGCCGGGAAACCGGTGGAGGTTTTTTGCATGTAATTCTTGCCGGACACCCTTTCTGTCCCTGCGCTTCTAGTCTTGTAACGGACACATCCAGACAAACAGGACCTGCCCCTGCGATTCGGCCAGTTGCGCCAGTTCGGCCAGTTCCGTCAACTGCGCAAGAACGTCGTCGACATGCCACTGCTCGCTTTCGAACTCTTCGCTCGCGGCCAATTCACTGGCCACGCTATCGAGCGCATCCTCGTCAAGTGCAGCCAGGTGCTCCAGCAACTCGTCGGCCATGCGCAGCACGACGGTTTCATTGACCGACACATAGACCGGCTCGTAGAGATCAAGCGCCATCTGCAGTGAATCACTGGTCAGCAGACAGTGCAGGGTGGCAATCTTGAGCGTATCGAGGCCATTGGCCTCGATGCCGCTCCATTCGTCCAGCGGACAGGCTGAATCGCCGATAGCGGTATATTCCTCTTCTTCGGCGGCAATGATATTGGTCACGATTTCCATGATTAAGCTCCCTGATCAGGATATTGCCATGATAACGAACAACTCGGCGGACAGGCATCCTTCACCGGCCACATGAACTATTGTAAAAGATCTGTTGAACAGAAGTATCACGGCACTTATGCTTGCAGTTCGACAATAATGCCGCGAACCAATGAAGCCGACAATGCAACACGCCAAGGAAGGAACCGTCTATCTCGTGGGCAGCGGTCCCGGCGCGCTTGATCTGATGACCGTGCGTGCCACACGCCTGGTCGGCGAAGCGGATGTGGTCGTCCATGACCACCTGATCGCCGACGGTGTTCTCGGCCTGGTACGCCGCGATGCGCAGATCATCTGCGTCGGAAAAAAGTCATCGAACCATACACTGCCGCAGGACGAGCTCAATCTTCTGCTGGTCCAACTGGCCAGGGAAGGCAAGAAAGTGGTCCGGCTCAAGGGGGGCGATCCTTTCATCTTCGGACGCGGCGGCGAAGAAATCGAAACCCTGTTCGCGTGCGGTATCCCTTTCGAGGTTGTCCCCGGCGTAACCGCCGCCACAGCCTGCGCCGCCTATGCCGGCATCCCGCTGACCCATCGTGAGCACGCCCAGACTGTGATCTTCGCCACGGGCCATCTCAAGGATGGCAGCGTATACCTTGACTGGCCGGCTCTGGCGCGCCCGAAACAGACTGTCGTTTTCTACATGGGCATCGGCGGCCTCAGAGAAATCTGCCGCCAGATGATTGCCCACGGATTGCCGCCAACGCATCCGGCCGCCGTGGTGCAGAATGGCAGCACCGAACGCCAGCGCATAATCACGGCCGATCTCGCGACACTGCCGGGCAAGGCAGAAGAAGCCGGAATCGGCTCGCCGGCACTGATCATCGTCGGCTCCGTGGTCAGCCTGCACGCCAAGCTGGCGTGGTTTGAACCCTTGCCAGCACAGGCCGGAGAGGCTGGAAACGGCGTGCTATAATGCGCCGCTTCGCAACCGCCTGAATTATTGAGGATGGTGCCCCGAGCCAGAGTCGAACTGGCACGCCTTGCGGCGCGGGATTTTGAGTCCCGTGCGTCTACCGATTCCGCCAT
>CAIVZW010000806.1 GCA_903910495.1 uncultured beta proteobacterium | reverse complement strand
GTTCATCATCTCGGAATTATAACGGATAATATTTCAGCACTGGTCGCTCACATGGAGGCGAAGGATTTCAACTTCCGAACACCAATCAGGGATTTCGGCGAACTTAAATATATCATGCTCGAAGGGCCCGACCGCGTGCTGATTGAGGTTTTCGAAAGCAAGGCAATTAGTGCGATAAAAAGGTGATGTGAATTGTGTGTTATGTCCCGACTCAACCTAGCTAACGGGATTCACCCTATCTTCCATTGGTTATATTAATCTAACGACAGCACTTCATCGTGTGACCATCCGCCCCCCATGCTTTGGTACAGTGCTACCGTGTCGGCCAGTCGCTGGCTTCTGGCGGAGATCAGGCCGATGGCAGCTTGCTGGACCTGTTGCTGCGCGATGAGGAGTTGGAGATAGCTGACCGTTCCCAAGGCATATCCTTGCCGGGTCAGGTGCAGCGACTCCTGGGCGGCCTTGTCCGCGGCGGCCTGCGCCGCCAGGGTCTGGGCGTCGTTGTCCAGCGCCCGCAGCACGTCGGCCACGTTGCGCAGCGCCTGCAAGACGGTCTGCCTGTAGTTCGCCTCGGCTGCGGCGAATGCCGCCTCGGCTGCTCGCGCCTCGGCGAGCAGGCCGGCGTTGAACAGGGGTTGCGCCAATTGACTGGCCAATCCCCAGACCAGCGCACCGCTGCCGAAGAGACTGGCGGCAGTGAGGGCTTGAAATCCGAGATTGGCGCTGAGTGTAATCCGCGGGTACCGTTTGGATACGGCTGTGCCGTATTGGGCGTTGGCTGCATGCAGCAAAGCTTCGGAGGCTTGAATGTCGGGTCGTTGCCGCACCAGTTCCGAGGGCACGTGAAGCGGCAGTTCGGTCGGCAATCGGAAGTCGGCCAAGATGAATTTTGGTACGGCCCCGCTCCCTGGCGGCCGACCGACCAGCACTGCCATCAGGTGGTTCGTCTGCTCCAGGCGGTTGCGCAGCGGTGGAATGGCGGCGCGGGACTGCTCCACCTGGGTCTGCAACGCCAGGACGTCGTTTTGGGAGGCAGCGCCCAGCGCAAGACGCCGGCGCGTCAGTTCGAGTTGCTCCTCCTGGGTTGCCAGAATGGCCTCGTTGGCCCGGATCTGTTCGTGCAACTGCGCCTGAAGGATGGCCGACGTGACGACATTCGCTGCCAGCGTGAGGCGCGCCCCTTCAAACTGGTAGCGCTGGTAGTCGGCTTGCGCGGCGAGGGCCTCGAGGGCGCGGCGGTTGCCGCCGAAGAGATCCAGGTTGTAGCTGACGCCTACCCCTGCGTTGTAAAGATTGAACGTCCGGTCCCCGCCCTCCTGGCCGGATGGGGCGTTGCTCATCCGTTGACGTTGTGCTCCCATTTGTCCGGTCACCTGGGGGTACAGCGTCGATCCGGCTTGCGCCTCGTAGGTCTGTTGGGCCTGACGAAGCGTGGCCATTGCCGCTGCCACTGTGGGGCTGGTTTGCAGCGCTTGCTGGATCAGCTCGTTCAGCTTGGTGGAACCCAACTCCTGCCACCAGGCGGTGGGGATTGCCCCGCCGGCAACAAAGCGCTGGGCGTCGCCAAAGCTGCCGGAGGACGAAGCGGTTTGCTCAGGCATGACCGTGGCAGTATAGCCGGAAATCGATGGTGGTTCGGGTCGTTTGAAGTCGGGACCGACGGCGCAACCGGCCAGTATTCCCGCGTATAAGGCCAAGCAGGCCAGTTGAAGCCATAAGCCTGTGGGGCGTATGCGGCGATGTGTTTTCATGGACGGCTCCGTTCTCGTAAATGATTGACTTGGGCGATTCCTTTGATGATTATTATCAAGTCGTCAACCTCCCGTTAGATGTTCTTTTTATGGCACTCATAGCAACATTCGTCACGGCAATCCAGAATAACGCTCTGATGGTCAGAGCGCCGACGGTCCGCGTCTCGAATGTGCCGTCGTCTATAACGTGAAGGCCAAATGCCGCAAAGACGAGGATCGTGGAAATCGCAACGAACAGGGAAACATAGACGGCCCAACGCCTGCGCCTGAGCAGACCGGTTCCGGCAAGGATATAAACGAAGCCGGCGAGAAAATTGAACCAGAGCACAAAGGGGACCACGTTGCCAAGCTCGGCGCGCGTTTCCAAACTGCCAAACAATGCACGACCGCCAGATAAGATCGTCATGGCGCCGAACACGATTGCGGCGATGGCCATCCAGTTCACTGTACGATCGGTCTTCATAAAATTCGCTCCTTTGACCCAATCCGCTTCCAAAATGAATGCATGGTTTTCATTCGAACGCCCGCCCCTCTCCGGCTTCCTCCTGGGTTTTGCCGTCGCGGATGTGGTAGATGCGCTTGAAGGTCGGGATGATCTTTTCGTCGTGCGTCACGACGATGATGGCGGTCTCGTATTGGCGGGCCATTTGATTGAGGATGCGAATCACGGCCAAGGCCCGTTCGCTGTCCAGCGGCGCCGTCGGCTCATCGGCAAGGATCACCGGCGGGCGGTTGACCAGCGCCCGCGCGATAGAGACGCGCTGTTGTTCGCCACCGGAGAGTTGTGACGGCATGGCTTTGGCGCGATGCGCCACGTCCAGCGCTTCAAGTAATTCCAGCGCGCGCTTCCGGGATTCGGCATTGGGGTGTCCGGCCAGCATGGGCAGCAACGCCACGTTGTCGATGACGTCAAGGAACGGGATCAGGTACGGCGCCTGAAAGACAAAACCGATTTTGTCGCGGCGCAGGGCGCGCAGATCGGGAATCTTCCAGCCGTCGTCATAGATCACCTCTTCTCCCAACGTCATACGGCCGGCGGTGGGCTCGATCACAGCGCCCAGGCATTTGAGCAGGGTGCTCTTGCCGGAGCCCGACGGACCGATCAGTCCGACCACCTCGCCGGGGGCGACCTGCATATCCACCCCCTTGAGCGCATCGAGAGCCGTGTCGCCCTTTCCGTAACGTTTGCGCAATCCTTCAATGCGGATCCCCTTTTCGTGCATGTCAGCCACCTATCGCCTCCGCTGGATCCACTTTGAGTGCGGCGCGGATGGCCAGGACGCTCGCCAGGGCACAGATCACAAAAACGCCGGCGAAGCCGAGCAGCGCATCGCCCGGTTCGAGCAAGACATACTTGGGAAAAATCGGCGCCCAGAAGGTGGCAGAGATCTTACCCACCACAAAGCCGATCAAACCCAAACCCAGCGCCTGCTGCATGATCATCCCGGCGATGGTGCGGTTTCGGGTGCCGATCAGTTTGAGCACCGCGATCTCGCGGATCTTGCCGAGGGTCAGAGTATAGATGATGAAGGCGACGATGGCGGCGCTGACGATGGCGAGAATCACCAGGAACATGCCGATCTGTTTGGCCGCGGTGGCAATCAGCTTGCCGATCAGGATCTCTTCCATCTGCACGCGGGTATAAACCTGCAAGCGCTTCCAGCGCCGAATCGGTTTGGCAACCTCCTCCGGGATGAAGCCGGGCTTGACCTGCACCAGCACCGCATTGATGTAAGGGTTGATGCTTTGTGAGGCAAGCACCGCATCGAGAAGACCCGGCGTCCCTGGACGATTGAAGGCCGGGTTCGCGGCAGTTCGGCGGCGTTGCTGGGCAATGGCATCGTTGTCTTTTAGGAACTGCGCTTCTTGCGCATCCTTGAGCGGGATGAACACCATCGGGTCGCCGCCGGAGGAGACCATGCGCCGGGTCAGCCCGACCACCGCGTAGTGGTTGCGGCGGATCTGGATGCGCTCGCCAAGTTTAAATCCGGTGGCGACATCGGCGACGGCCTCATAATGGCTGTGCGTGATTTGCCGACCGGCGATGAGATAGCCGGGCTGTCCGGGTTCGCCGGGGCCACCGGGCACGACGCCGACCACCATGGCACGCACGTCGCGCTCACCCTGCCGTACCTGCATAGTCAGATAGGTGATGTTGGCCGCCCGGTCAACGCCGGGCATTCCGCGAATGGTGCGATAAACGTCGTCGTAGAGGCTGGACGGCTCGGCATAGGGGCCGAGGGTGTCCTGTTGCACCACCCAGAGGTCGGCGCCGCTGTTATCGAGCAGCACTTTGGCGTCGTCCACCATGCCGCGGTATACTCCGGCCATGGTCAGCGTGACGCCGATCAACAGCCCCAGCCCCACGCCGGTAAAGACAAACTTCCCCCAGGAGTGCAGGATGTCGCGGCCCGCGAGACTAATCATGGCGAAACCCCTTCCAGGCGCTCAACAATCTTGATTCGGCTGTGGGGCCCAAGGGCGCGCTGGCTATAGACGACCACGCGCGCACCCTCCTTGATCCCTTCGAGGATCTGCACCTGTCCGTCGAGGTCGGTCGCACCCATTTTGATCGGCGCGAAGCGCAGGTCGTCCTCTTCGATCAGCCAGACGCCAAGACGGCCGTCGACCCGCTGCACACTGGCATTGGGCAATACAAGCGTCTTCGGCAACGCGGACATCGCAACTGTGACCTCGGCCAGTTCACCGACGGGAGGCAGCCTTTTCGGCAATGCATCGAAAATCACCTTGGCCAGGGTTTCCTCGGTGATCGCATCGGCCATCGGCTCCAGGCGCAGCACGCGCCCTGCAAATCGAATCCCCTCTTGCGAGCGCAGTACGATCTGAACCGGCAGTCCCGCGCGCAGACCCGATACGCGCAGTTGATCGAAGCGCACATTGATCCACAGACTCGCGGGATCGATCAACTCCACTACCGACTGACCAGCGACCACAGTGGTGCCGGGATCAGCGTTGCGCGCTGCCACCAAGCCGCGGACCGGTGCAATCAAGCGCAGGTTGGCGCGCTGTTGGATCAGCCCCCCGCGGTCGGCGTGGATCCGCGCCGACTCTTGGCGCGCGGCATCGAGATTCGCTCGGGCGGCGGCGAAACTCGCCTCGGTCACCTGGCGCTCCTGACGCTTGCCCTCAAAGGCCTCTTCGCTCACTGCTCGCACCTGCAGCAATTGTTTATAACGGCTTGCCTGATTTTCGGCATAGCTCTTGCGCGCCAACGTTTCCCTCACCACGGCTTCGGCGGCCAGCACAACAGACTCACCGCGCTTGAGCGCGGCATCCTGCGCGGCAATGCGGTCGTCGAGGTCCACAGGGTCCATTTCACCAAGCAACTGCCCCGCCTGGACTCTGTCTCCCACTTGCACCTCCACCCGTTTGATCCGACCGGCAAACGTTGGTCCGATCCGATAGGTGAAGCGGGCCTCGACCGTGCCGATGCCGAACAGGGCCGGTGCGATGGAACGGCTTTCCGCGGTGGTCACGGTCACGGGGATGGGCGCAAGCGGCCCGGAGCGCAACGCCACGTAGATCAACAGGGCCAGTAGCGGTACGACGACCGCCAATAGCGCCAACATCCGGCGGTTAATGGATAAGAATTTCATGTGTTCCTTTGCCTCCCCTAAGCAGAAATCGGTTTCCTATTTGTTATGACTGCGTCACAATTCGTTTCTCGAATCTTTGTATCTCACCAACAGAACGAAACATCCTTGACTTAAGTCAAGTTGATGAAATCAACGACCCCTGAACCGCGTGGTCGAATTTCGCCGTCCGGTGCACGACATCGGCATGGCGCGTATCATCCCCTCGCTCCCATGTGTTAATGGTGAAGGGGGTTGCATCTTTGCATTTTTTACTTCAAAAGGCCCGACAGCTTCTTTCCATATTCAACACACATTTCCATAGCCTTCGCATCAGGGTTCCACATCGCCTTCAAGCCTTCATCAACCACAGCAAACCCGGCAGATGATAAATGCTGCGATATAATCTTGACTGCCTCGCCGCTCCAACCATAACATCCGAATGCCGCCGCCTTCTTGTTCATAAATTTCAAGCCCTTCATCTCCGGAACTGGGAGGGGCGTCACTACGTAAAGTGCGCCGCTTCCGCAAAACCGGACTGCAAGGTATCCTTTGATTCCGATGCCGAAGGGAAAGCGTTGAAGACTTGCCTATTCTGCCGGGGACCCGTCCGAACCACCCGGAACGGCGGAAAAGTCTGCACGCAATGCGATAGATGGCAGACAATCAACAAGAAGAAAAGTTTCGCGGCCGGGAAAACAGGTCCTGCGGGCATCCTGTTCACCTGATTCCAGTAACATGAAGGACCGGCGGTTATCCCTGCATATGATAATGAAGTCAAATGCCTTACCTAGAAAAAACGCTCAGAAGATTTAGCAGGCTGGACTCATCATCCATTACATACTATTCGAGGGACATCAAACCTACGATGCTGCGGCTTTTTTCGAGGACACCAAGAGAATCGTCACGACGGCAGCCGAATATGCGGCGTACTTTCCCATCCGTTGTAAAGCCTCTTCCCGTTTGATAAGAACTTCCTTTTTGTGGGGTGAAGTATAAAAACGCCGTCTTGTATGTCAAGAATATTTTGCCACAAGATGTGGGATGTTGCGCTGATGACCCCGATGAAGGTATCTGGCAAAATTCATACTATTGAGAAATCGCCTCTCTTTTCGGTCTGTTCATACGCCAGGAAGTCCAATTCAACCGGAATTCAGGCAAGCCT
>CAIVZW010000805.1 GCA_903910495.1 uncultured beta proteobacterium | reverse complement strand
GGCGCGGTGTGTGTGGGGCGACGAGGATTTCGGCAGCGCCCTCCTCAATAATTCGTCCATTCTCCATGAATAGTATCTGGCTCGCCGCCTGTTTCGCAAAGCCAATGAGGTGAGTTACAAGCACGATTGCTTTGCCGCGTTCTGCCAACTCGCGTAGATAGTCGAGAACGGAATTGATGTGCTCTACGTCCAGGGCTGACGTAATTTCATCAAGCAGGAGATAGCTGGGCTCCAGAGAGAAGCCCCGTGCAATGGCCGCTCGTTGGCGCTGCCCAACTGAGACTTGATTAGGGTACCGATCAATAAACTCGCCCAGGGTCAATCGCCTTACCAGTTCTTCTATGCGTGCATCCCGCGCCTTTGTGGCAATGTTCAGGCCTTTCAGCGGCAACTCAATGTTTTTCCTTATCGTGAGGTGCGGCCAAAGGAATAGCTGCTGAAAGACGAGAGTCAGTTTTGGCCATGGTGGAGGGATTCTGTCATCGCGCGATTTGGGGAACTTGTATATGTCATCGTCAACCGTGACGGATCCTGAATCGGGAGGGTCGAGAAGCGCGAATGAGCGGAGCAATGTAGACTTGCCGCTGCCGCTCGGACCGATGATGGCAACAATCTCGCCGGGCTGAACCTTGACGTTGATGTCAGCCAAGACTCGACTATCACCGTAAGACTTTGTTATGTTCTGTCCGATCAGCATGGTCAGGTTTCCGACAGGTTTCGTGTGAAGCGGGAGCGGAGCCAGAATGCAAGTCCGTGAAGGGGAAGGCACATGGCGAGAAAAAGCGCAGCCAACGCAGTATAGATCTCAACGGGTCGATATATTTGGGAGTTGATGCGCTGCGAGATTCTGAACACCTCGTCAACGGATATTAGACTGGCAAAAAGGGTAGATTGTAGCATGGTCACTTGGATGACGAGCAGATTGGGGAGAATCTGTCTGAACATAATGGGAAACTGAATCCCTCGGATAATCTGCCCTGTGGTCAGTCCGCAGACCTTCGCGCTTGCCACATACTCGGCGGGGAAATCAAGCATCACGCCACGGATCAGTTCGGACACCAGTAGGATGTTCACTATCGAAAGCGTGGTGGCCGCGGTGTAGAACGGGTCGATTACGACGCCCAGATAGGACTGCAAGGGATAGTGCATCCAAAACAGGAAGACCAAGACGGGAGTGCCCGCGAGGACGAACGATATGATCTTGGTCGGAATTCCGACGGAAATCCGCCATCTTGCGCCAGCGGCTCCCAAGAGTGATCCAAAGACAACACCCGCCGTCCAAATAATGAGACATAACTCCAAGGTGGTCTTCAGGCCAATAAGGAACTCCGCGCGATACTTGACTAGTATTTCATACACGCTCATGGCCGCGGATCACTCCCTGTAGAAAGTCACAAAAGCACGAAGGGGCGAACACCTGCGCTTGCGCGCAAGACCATTCGCCCCTTCTCGTAGAAGACGCCCTACTTCTCGATCCGGTAGGGTCTCGCAACACGATAGAACGTGCCTGGGTACGGCTCATACTTGTCCAGAACCTTGTCCACATAGCCGCTGTTAAGCAAGTCCTCGATTGCCACATCGAGCATATGC
>CAIVZW010000804.1 GCA_903910495.1 uncultured beta proteobacterium | reverse complement strand
GGAGCGGGACGGCAGCGTGCCGTCTTACGTGATCGCCGACGAGGGCAAACTCAGGCAGGTGCTGGTCAACCTGATCGGGAATGCGGAGAAGTTTACGGAAACAGGTGGGGTGGCTGTGCGGGTGCGCGCCGAGGCGGTGGAAGGAACAGCAGAAGAGGACAAAGAGAGGTTGCGCCTGTGGGTCGAGGTGGAGGACACCGGCCGGGGAATCCCCGACGAGGACATGGGCCTGATCTTTGGCTTGTTTCAGCAGGTGGGGAGCAGCGTGAAAGCTGGCGGCGTCGGGCTGGGGCTGGCCATCAGCCGGAAGTTTGCGGAAATGATGGGCGGCGAAATCACGGCCACGAGCGAGATAGGCAAGGGCAGTTGTTTCCGGTTTTCGGCGCTCTTGAAGCCGGCAGCGGCGGTTCCCGGGAGCGTGAAGCAGGCATCCCGGTGCATCGTCGGCCTGGAACCCGGGACAGGACCGTTTCGCATCCTGGTGGTGGACGACGCACCGGCCAACCGCTCGCTGTTGTGCACGTTGCTTCGGTCCGTCGCCGGTTTTGAGGTTTCCGAGGCGACCAATGGTCTTGAAGCCATCGAATTATTTGAGCACTTGTCGCCGCAGGCGGTGCTCATGGATATGCGCATGCCGATCATGGATGGTTACGAGGCCACACGGCGGATCAAAAGCACAGAGGCAGGTCGCGCTACACCGGTCATCGCCGTCACGGCCAGCGCCTTTGATGATTCCAGGCAACAGGTCATGGCGGCGGGTGTGGATGCCTATCTGAGAAAACCCTTCAATGTCAGTGATCTATTTGAAACGCTGGGGAAATGCCTGGACCTGAGCTATGTTTTTGCGGAGGAAACGAACAACCTCCCGGGAGATTCGGCATCTGCATTCCTGATATCGTCGCCCCCGGTCGCGCTGCCGCAGGAGCTGATTCAGGCCATGCGACAGGCCGTTGAAGAGGCCGATATTTCCCGGTTGACAGAGCAGATCGTTCAGGTAGGAAAGTTCAATAGTGATACAGCCAGGGGACTGCAAGCGCTGGCTGATCGGTACGACTACGCAAAACTTGGCCAATGGCTGGATAAGAGAGGGATTGACAATGACTGAAATGAAGGAAAGAGGAAACATCATGGTGGTGGACGACACCCCTGCCAATTTAAAGATTTTGCAGGAGGTGTTGCAAATCAAAGGCTATCGCGTGCTGGCGGTATCTGACGGCAAGACGGCGTTAAAGGTCGCGGCCCGAAATCCGCCCGACCTGATCCTGCTCGACATCATCATGCCCGAGATGGACGGCTTTGAGGTCTGCAAACGCCTCAAGGCCGATGCAGTGCTCAGGGAGATCCCCGTGATCTTCATCAGCGCCCTGACCGAAACGGAAGATATTGTCAAGGCCTTTGCCGTCGGCGGCGTAGATTATGTGACCAAACCATTTCAGTTCGAGGAGGTTAACACACGGGTGGAGACCCATCTTCGCCTGCGCAAACAGCAGCTTGAACTCATTGCCCTGAACGAGCAGAAAAATCACTTTCTGGGAATGGCGGCGCATGACCTGCGTAGTCCATTAAGCGGGATCATGGGTTATAGCGAACTGCTCGCTAGCGAACTCGCACCGCTCCTAACTGCGAGCCAGGTTAAATTTTTCGGCCAGATTGTCAAGTCGAGTGAATTCATGAGCGGACTGATCAATGATTTGCTCGATATATCCGCGATCGAATCCGGTCACCTCAGTATCGAGAGGCGGCCAGTCGATATCAGGGTTCCGATCCTGAGCTCTGTTGAAATCAGCAGGGCGCTCGCTGCCAAAAAAAATATGGC
>CAIVZW010000803.1 GCA_903910495.1 uncultured beta proteobacterium | reverse complement strand
TAGGCACCGCCAACACCAGCCAGGCGTTCGTGACGCGCCACCGGGCTGGAAGCGGCCTCGAAAATGGTGCTCTTGCCAGCGCCATAGCGGCCGATAAGCGCGACACGCGGTCGCCTGCTGCCACGCAGGAGCGGACCGCGCAAGGGAATCGCTGTCAGTCGCTGAGTGGATGTCGTGCCTGACTTTGCCATTGATTGACCTGAATGCTTCTTTCTAACGACCTGCCTGGGTGATGTGCGTCGTATGCCTGAGACAGGTGTCTCGCTACTTCAGTTCAGCGCACCGGGAGATGATCCCGATCCGGGCGCTGAGCCGGGTCGACGTGCACCATCATGTTGAGAACGCGATGCCGCTGGATGACCCGCTGCCTGACCTCGACAGCAATGTCGTGTCCGGCCTCGACGGTCTGTGTGGCATTAACTTCGATATGCGCATCGACGACGATCATGTCGCCCATCTTGCGGGTGCGCAGGTCGTGCACCCCGAGTGCGCCGGGGGTCTCGATGATCGTGTTGCGGATGGCCTGAACTTCCTGGTCATCGGCCGAGCGATCCATGAGGTCGTGCAGTGCGTCCCAGCCGAACTCAAGCCCCATCTTGCTCACCATCAGGCCGACGATCAGTGCGGCAATCGGGTCAAGGATCGGGTAGCCCGCCAGATTACCGATAATGCCGAGTCCGACCACCAGTGAGGATGCAGCATCCGAGCGGGCATGCCAGGCATTGGCCACCAGCATGCTGGACTTGACCTGTTTGGCCACGGCCAGCATGTAACGGAACAGGAGTTCCTTGACCAGCAGCGCGCCGGCGGCGACCCATAGGGCCAGGATATGCACCGTTTGTACGCTGCCTGGTGTTTCCAGCTTACTGAACGCTGACCATAGCATGCCGGCGCCGACCGCCAGCAACAGCACGCCGAGGACAAGGGACGCTGCTGTTTCAAAACGATGGTGGCCGTAGGGGTGGTCCTTGTCGGCTTCTTTCTGGCTATGGTGGTTGGCCAATAGAACGACAAAATCAGCGACCAGATCCGACAAGGAATGAATGCCGTCGGCAATCAGCCCCTGAGATTTGGAGAAAATGCCGGCCGCAATCTGGGCACAGGTCAGGACAAGATTTACGGCGACACTGATCCAGGTACTTCTCGACGCTGCAGCAGCACGCAGGGCAACGCAGTTTTCTGCGTCGTGGGAATTGTCATCAAGTTCGGGGAACTGCAATTGAACGATCCTTTATCAAAGGCCTGTAAGGAAAGATTGCCGGAATACCTGTACGGACGGACATCAGTGTAATCTGTTGAACTGCCGGAGTATGTGGCAAGGTGCTAAACTTGACCGGCACGGACCAGATTCAATTTAACACCAAAACCCGAACGCACAAAACCGCATCAGGAAACTCCTGATGCGGTTTATGCCTTGAACAATTCATCCGTTGTCTTCGCTATCGATGCTTTTCACCCCACGCCGCACTCTAGTGCAGGCCCTGACTGTTTCCTTGCTGATCCATGCCGTACTCCTGGTGAGCGTGGTCCGCCTGTTCCCGGTGCCGCTCGATATGCCGGCAACAACGATCAGTGTGGTGATGAACCGCGCAAGCCAGGGTGAATCAGCAAAGTCAGGTTCCGAGCCCGTCGCGGCGCCCCTGGCGACACCCGTCAGGCAGCCTTCACCACTCATCCGGAGTGCTTCTGTAGAGCAGATCCCTGTTCCTGGGAATGTATCGTCAATTCTTCCCAAGGCTGACGCTCAGCCGCTGGTACGTGAAGTCGGTTCGGCGGCGCAACCTTCGTCGAACCCTGCCGTCGGGGGCGCAGGATTGTCACCGTCAGTCGTGGCACGCGAAGGCGTCAGTGCCGATGATATGCGTCATTACCGCCTGTCGCTGGCGAGCGCGGCACGGCGCTTCAAACGTTATCCGGCTCTGGCCAGGGAGCGTGGGTGGGAGGGAACAGCAGAAATTGCGCTTAACGTCAGCACGCTGATGCCGGGACCGGAAGCCGTTCTTGTGCGTTCGAGCGGGCGTAATCTTCTCGATGAACAGGCGCTGGAAATGATCGCCCAGGCGGCGCGGATAACGAGCCTGCCTGAAGGGCTGAAGGGGCGGGATTTTCGTGTCTTGTTGCCAGTTAAATTCAGTCTGGAGGGAGATCAGTAGCCGGGCGGGGGCGTGAGTGTGTCTTCGTGAAAGCTGAAACGGCCGGCGTGGCGATCGCTAAAGTAGGTATTGAGGCATAACGTGACGGTACGGAAGGCGAGTTTGTCCCACGGGATCTCGGTTTCGGAAAAAAGTGCCGTTTCAAGACTCTCTGCGCCGGCGGAAAAAACGGCATCAAGCAGACGTGCGCGGTAGAACAGGTTGACCTGGTTGATGTGCGGCACATTGATCAGCGAGAAAAGCGCGACGATTTCAACCCGGGCGCAGGCCTCCTCAAGGGTTTCACGCACGGCCGCCTGCACTGTCGATTCGCCATTTTCCATGAAGCCGGCAGGCAGCGTCCACAGGCCGTGAGCTGGTTCGATGGCGCGGCGGCAAAGCAGGATGTCGCCTTTCCATTCCACGATGCAGCCCGTAACAAGCTTGGGATTCTGGTAATGAATCGTCGCGCAGCGCGGACAGACATGGCGCGGCAGAGAGTCGCCTGGCGGGACCTTGAATTCAACCGCTGCTCCGCAATGGGTGCAGTAATTCATGCTGGGAAACTATCGTTCATCTTAAGGATATTATACGAATCGATCGGGATTGACGCCGGGGTACAGAATTTTCTCCGCCAAGCCCGTGTCGCGGTTGTTTTTGTTTCCCGCAGGACATCATCCCGTTACAATAAGCCCGATAATCGATATTCAGGGTCAAGCGTATCTGTAACGCGGCATGACAGGGAGGTTGAATGTTTCTAATCGTCGGCTACGTCATCATTCTGGTTTCGGCGCTCGGAACCTACGCGGTTCACGGTAGTCTGGCCGCGCTCTGGGTGCCGCTTGAATACATCGCCATCGTTGGCCTGACGGTTGGCGGGTTTATCGCCGGTAACGATATCAAGGTCATCAAGTCGACGATTGGGGCACTGCCAAGTATTTTCAAAGGGTCGAAATACAACAAGGCGCTTTACGTCGACCTGCTGGCCATGCTCTTCGAAGTGTTGGCCAAAGTACGCAAAGAAGGCTTGATGTCGATCGAGAACGACGTCGAGAACCCGCACGAAAG
>CAIVZW010000802.1 GCA_903910495.1 uncultured beta proteobacterium | reverse complement strand
TTAAGGCTGAGTCACGTTAGCCTCCAACCTCTGCGGTTTGCCAATGCCTCTCTTTCAGAAGGCGGTTTTTCATACCACCGTCGCCAATTTGCATGATCTGCCTGCCGATTCCCAGCGGGAGATCGCCTTTGCCGGACGCTCGAATGCCGGGAAATCGTCGGCCATCAACACCCTGGCCAATCACACGCGTCTCGCTTTTGTGTCCAAGACCCCAGGACGGACGCAGCATCTCAATTACTTCACGCTCGACGAAGGGAAGTATTTCGTTGATCTGCCGGGTTACGGTTTCGCCAAGGCACCGGAGGAAATCCGCGCGCAGTGGGAAGGGCTGCTCGCGCCCTATCTGCGCTATCGCCCGCCGCTGGTCGGTCTGGTCTTGATCATGGATAGCCGGCATCCACTGACCGAGCTTGATCTGCAGATGCTCGACTGGTTTGCGCAAACCGGGAAACCGATTCATGTCCTGCTTTCCAAGGCCGATAAGCTGACCCGTCAGGAACAGGCGCTGGCCTTGCGCGAGGTGCAGGCCGTACTGGCCAGGATGGGGGATAACTGTTCGCTGCAACTTTTTTCCAGCCTGAAAAAAACGGGGGTTGCCGAGGCCGAGGCGGTTCTTGGCGGTTGGCTGGGCATGGAGGTGAAAGAAGAGGTGGCGCCGCCAGTCGGCTTACGCACCGAGAAGGCCGCACGGCCGAAGAACCGCAAGGCCATCGGCTGGAGTGCAAGAATGGCAAAGGTGGCAGTTAAAACCTAGGGACAAAATAAAAAACCCCCGGACAGTAATGGCCGGGGGCAAAAATGCCTTACCTAGATGCAAGGCGCCCGCTCAGGGAGATGAAGCGGGAGACGGCGTGAACCATCTGTGGATTGAGAGTGAGATCGTTTGCGGATAGTTCCCGAATACAGTATTTTTTTCGTTTCCGATACGAGAGGGTGAGCCGATCGCCATGAATTTCAATGCCAGTTTCCCCGGTACGCGCATGCGCCGCATGCGTCGTGACGACTTTTCCCGCCGCCTGATGCGTGAGTCGGTGCTGACGGCGGATGATCTGATCTACCCGGTTTTTGTCCTCGAAGGCCGCCAGCGTATTGAACCGGTCGCCTCAATGCCCGGTGTCGAACGGCAGAGCCTTGACTGTCTGCTGAGGACGGCTGAGCGGGCGCTCACTCTGGGTATTCCCGCGCTGGCGTTGTTCCCGGTGATCGAAGCGTCGTTCAAGACGGCGGGCGCCGAAGAAGCCTGGAACCCGGATGGCCTGGTGCCCAGGGTGGTCGCCACGCTGAAAAAGGAGTTCCCTGAACTGGGCGTGATTACTGACGTGGCGCTCGATCCCTACACCAGCCACGGGCAGGACGGCCTGATTGCCACTGCCGATCCGCGCGGCTACGTGCTCAACGACGAAACCCTCGAAGCGCTGGCGAAGCAGGCGCTCACCCACGCACAGGCCGGCGCCGACGTGGTGGCGCCATCCGACATGATGGACGGCCGTGTGGCGCGCATCCGTGCCGAACTCGACGCAGCAGGGCAGATATACACGTGCATCCTGGCCTACTCGGCCAAATACGCCTCCAGTTTCTACGGCCCCTTCCGCGACGCCGTCGGCTCGGCCGGCAATCTTGG